>CAZWGY010000245.1:0-6975 GCA_964633575.1 uncultured Desulfobacteraceae bacterium | reverse complement strand
ACCTACCCCTCTCCGGGCGTTCGTATTTAGACACCTCTTGCCATAAGGCGTTAAGCCTGTCAACCGCTTTTTTCCTCGGCCCTGGAAAGCCTTGACTGCAAAGCGTCCGGAACATCTCGGAGCAGGAGATATAGAAGCACGGCGGCGCGGTTTACGGCTTTTCAGGCTGAGGCGAAAAAGGAATTTTTGCACTCCGGCGGGCGGGATGTGAAAACGCCGGGGGTGGCAAAAGGAGCCTTGATCACTTTTCGGCTCTTCCGAGCTCAGGCCGGTGGTCCTATCCAGATTCCCCGTCTTCGGACCGTTGTTTCGGGTTAGCGGGTCCTCTCTCCCATCAATCCCGCCTTTCCCCTTGAAAGATCGTCCGAACTGATGTATGCAGAGGGGTGTGAGGCGCGGCCGGGTCCGCGCCGTGAGCATCCTTATGTCATTAGATCAAATCATCGAAACGCGGCGTTCCGTCCGGTCTTACACCCCTCAACCGGTGGACCCGGCCCATCTCCGTTCCCTCTGTGAGGCGGCCCGGCTGGCGCCGTCGGCCTGCAACAGCCAGACGTGGCGGTTCGTGGTGGTCACCCGGCGGGAGACCATCGAGCGGATCTGCCGGGAGGCCATGCGGCCGGTGATCCCGAACCGGTGGCTGGCCGAGGCTCCCGCCGTGATTGTCGGCGCATCCCGGCTGGATCTCGTGGCCAACCGGATTGGCCGGGCGGTTACCGGCATCGAATACTACCAGATCGACTTGGGCATTGCCATGGAGCATGCGGTTTTAAAGGCCACCGAGCTGGGTTTGGGGACCTGTTGGATCGGCTGGTTCGACGAGGACCGGGTCCGGCGAATCCTGGAGATCCCCTCTGGAGTTCGGGTCTCCGCTCTCCTGGCAGTGGGCTATCCGGCGGATTCGGCCCCGGCTCGCCGATCCCGGAAACCGCTCGAAAAAATCGCCTTTTCCGAAACCTGGGGTCGGCCCCTGACCGACCCGGACACCTGACCATGCGGCATCTGACCACCTTTTTCAAACGGCTCTACACTTTATTGCGCCGGGAAAAGATCTTCCAGGTCCTGGCCATTGTCGGGATAGTCACCCTGCTGGGAAGTATAGGGTTTGTTTACTTCGAGCCGGATATGGCCTTTCTCGACGCCCTCTGGTGGTCCATCGTGACGCTGACCACCGTCGGATACGGGGACATCTCCCCGACCTCGGGCGGCGGCCGGCTGGTGGGCATAGGCGTCATGGTCCTGGGAATCGGCTTTCTGGGCGTGCTCACCGCCAGCATCGCCAGCGCATTCATCGAGGAGCGGCTATTGGAAAACAAGGGCATGAAACCGACTAACGTTACCGACCATTTTCTGATCTGCGGGTGGAGCTCCCGCGGGCCGGAGATCGTCTCCCAGATGAGAGCCGACCCCAAGTATTCGAAATCCCCCATCGTGGTCATCGCCGACCTTCCGGAAAAGCCGATGGATGACCTGGATCTCTACTTCGTCCGGGGGGAGGTGAGCACCGAGAACCTCAAGCGGGCACATATCGAATCGGCCCGGGTGGTGATGGTCCTTTCAGATGATCGGCTAGACGCCTACAGCCGGGACGCCAAGGCCGTGCTCAACACCCTGACCATCGAGAGTTTAAACCCGAAGGTTTACACCTGCGTTGAGCTGATGGACCCCAAGAACGTCGAGTACTGCCAGATGGCTCACGCCGACGAGATTATCGTGGTGGGGGAGCTGAGCACCAACCTGATGGTCCAGGCGGCCCTCGACCACGGAATCACCCGGATGGTTTCCGAGCTGGTGAGCAACCGATACGGCGAGGACCTTTACAAGATCGAGCTGCCCCCTCGTCTGGTGGGACAGCCGTTCTATGATGTTCTCTGCGAGCTGAAACAGAATCACAACGTCTTGTGCATCGGCATCGAGGATCCGGATGGCCGGAACCTGATGACCAACCCGAAAACCGACTACGTGACCCGGGCCGAAGACCGGCTCATTGTGATCGCGACGGATCGCCCCGAGGTTCGGTAGGGCGAAGAGGCTCGCCGCCCCGAGCGGCGGGCGGATAGACAACCGGAGGCAATCGAAGCAGGAGGTGGCAATGAAGGAGAAATTTGAAGAGATCAAGCAGTACCTCTACGACATGAACGTGGCCATCGTGGAGGCGGATGATGACGAGCAACTGGTGGTGGTGGAAGACGAGGAGAACGGGATTAAGAACCTGGTGATCGACTGCGAGGAGCCCATCGTGGTTCTCGAGCAGGTGATCATGAAGCTCAAGGCCGACGACACCGCGTTCTTCAAACGGCTCTTGCAGATCAACCGGGAGATGGTCCACGGCGCCTTTGTTCTTGACGACTCGGGGGAGATCCTTCTGTTCCGGGACACCCTGCAACTGGAAAACCTGGACCGGAACGAGCTGGAGGGTACCGTGGATGCCCTCGGGCTGGCCCTGTCTGAATACGGCTCCGAGCTCCTGGCCCACGCCGCCTGATCCGGTTTCAACCCCCTATCCACGAAACGGAGGAGATGCCATGTCCATTTTTTCGAGACTGTTTAAAATCGGCCAATCCGAGGCCCATTCCGTTGTTGATAAGTTCGAAGACCCCATCAAGCTGACCGAGCAGGGAATCCGGGACCTGAAAAAAGACCTCCAGGGGGCCATGACCAGCCTGGCCGAGGTCAAGGGGATCGCCATCCGGACCCGGAAAGACGCCGAAAACAAAAAGCGGCTGGCCGCCGATTATGAGCGCAAGGCGATGCTTTTGCTTAAAAAGGGCCAGAGCGGCGGGCTCGACGCATCCGAGGCCGAGCGGCTCGCCACTGAAGCTCTGAGCAAGAAGGAGGAGATCGCTCAGGAAGCCCTCCGGGCATCCCAGGAGGCCTCGCAGCACGAGAAGATGGCCTCCAACCTCCAGGCCAATGTCAACAAGATCAAGTCGTCCATCTCCACCTATGAAAACGACCTGAGAACCCTCAAGGCTCGAGCCCGGACGGCGTCATCCACCAAGAAGATCAACAAACAGCTTTCGTCCATCGACTCCACCGGGACCATCGCCATGCTGGAGAAGATGAAAGCCAAGGTGGAAGAAGACGAATCCCTGGCCCTCGCCTATGGCGACATGGCCAATGCCGACCGGAGCGTTGATTCGGAGATCGACTCCGCGCTGGAAAGCGGCCAGAACGTCACGGTGTCGGCCAACCTCCTCGAGATGAAAAAGAAGCTCGGGATCGACTGAGAAAGGCTGCGCCATGAGATGGTTGTTAAGACTGCTGGGGTTCGGCAAGTCTGAGGAAACCGCCGCCGGGCCCGATCTTACGGACCTGAGCCTGTCCAACCTGAAAGCGGGCTACTATGTGGATTATGACCTCAATACGTGGCAGGTGACGGCCCACAATACCTACGACTGGGGGTCCGGAGACCTCTCCCACGAATGGCAGCTCAAAAGCCACGAGGAGACGATCTACCTGGAAAAGGAGACCGACGACGAGGATTACTGGTCCGTCAGTCGAAAGATCCCGTTTGGCCGGCTGGGCAACGCGGTACGCCAGCACCTGACGGAAAACGAGGACCCGCCCGACGAGATCGAGCTCGACGGGGTGACCTACTATAAGGATGAGTGGGCCAGGGGGAAATTTCTCAAGGATGGTCAGGGCCCGGGCCGGGAGATGCTTGTCTGGGATTACGAGGACGATTCCGGCAGGCGGTATCTGTCCATTGAGCAGTGGGGCGAGGAAGATTTCGAGGCGTCTTTGGGCGAGCCGGTCGAGCCCTACCAGTTTACCAATATCCTGCCCGGGGAGGAGCCGCCTTCCCCGGCGTGATCCAGCGGTCGCGGGGACCAACCGGTCCCCGCCCTAACCGTCCGGCCCCGCCGGAAGGAGGATTTCTCCACCGAAACAATACCGGTCCGACCCCATTGATGGCCGCTTCCATTTCGCGGATAATGGGATGCGGGGTGAGCGATCCGTTTCACCCGATCCGTCAGCGAAAGGGGAGCGGCACATGGAGATCAGCGAAATTTTTTTCATCCCGGCGGTGTTCATCCTCGGGATCTGCTTGGGCGCGGTGATCTTATGGTTGATCCGGCCGGTCTGGCACGGGTTCCGCCTCAGCCTTCGAGCCGGGCGGGCCCGCCGGCGAGCCGGCCTTCCATCGGACCATCCTATGAAGCTTGAAGTCTGAAGCTTAAAGTGTGGCTCGGAGCACCATTCACGCTTCAGGCCATGATCATCGTTTGGGCCATTCGACTCACCCGGCTCATCAAACCCCTCCCCCCAGCCCCCTCCCCTAAAGGAGAGGGGGTGACATCAATTGACTTATATGCCTGAAATTATGAAATGATCATTCCCCCCTTCCCTTTAGGGAATGGGGGTAGGGGGGTTAGGTCTGTACGCCGTCTGGCCGAAATGATAATCAAGGCCACATGTCACCATTCACGCTTCACTAGTCCCCAGCTTCCCCATCAAGGTCTGAATAGCACTCATGTACTTGGCAAACCCCTGAGGCAGGACATCGTTGTGCCCCGCGCCGGATACGGTTACCAGGGTCTTGTCGGCTGTGGTGGCGGCTTCGTAGAGGGCCTGGCCTTCACTGTACGGAATGATCTGGTCCCATTCGGCGTGGATAATCAACAGCGGCCCCGAGTACTCCCGGATTTTCTCCAGATGGTGGAACCCCGCCGACTCCCGGAACCCGATGGCGACCGGATCGACCCTCAGCAGGCGGAGCAGCGGTTCGACGTAGGCAAACCCGCTTTCGATGATCAGCCCGGAAATCTGATCCGGGTGATGGTGGGCCAGCTCCAGGGCCGAGGCGCTCCCCAGGGAACGGCCCATGACCGCCAGGGGGCCGGTGTGACCCTTTTGGGTCATCCAGTCGGTGACAAACGCGAGAATCCGATGGCAATCCGCCATCATCGCCGATACCGCCGGCTGCCCGGTTGACCGGCCGTATCCGCGATAATCCACCGGCAGAAAATTGATCCCCATCCCCGTGTAGATCGGTCCGAGGCTCTCGTAGTCATCAACGATCTCCCCGTTTCCGTGGAAAAAGAGGATGGTGGGCCGGTTTTTCCCAGCCGAATGAAACCGCCCGGCCACGCGCACTCCCTCGGCCACCGGGATGTCCAGGCCGGTCCCGGCGCTGACCATGCCGTAGGACGGGCGGGGGTGGAAGAGGAACCCGGTCACCTCGGGTCGGTCGAGCGGGGTGAAATCGGATGGGGGGATCTGGGTCATGGGGCCTCCGGTGGGTTGGGGGCGGTCTCGATGACCGCCGTCCGGTTATTTTTTGAGAAAGCTCATCCGGGTGGTTCCGATCACCCGCCCTCCCGAATGAAATCGCCTCTGGTAATACGGTTCCGACAAATCGCTGATGGTCACCCCGTCCGTCCGGCTGGCGTGGACGAATTGGCCGTCCTTGAGGTAGATCCCCACATGGGAGACCCGGTTCCGCCGGATCTTGAACGCGAGGATGTCTCCCTCACGGAGGGCCTCGGCCGGTACCGGGGTGAGGTCTTCGTAAAACATCCCCCAGGAGGTCCGGCTCAGCTCGATGCCGTAAACGTTCCGATAGATGTCGCGGACCAGGCAGGAACAGTCCACTCCGGCCTTGGAGCACCCTCCCCAGCGGTATCGGGTCCCGAGCCATTCGTCCACCGCCAGGATCAAGTCCTTGTCCTCGGTGCCGTCCAACGGGATTCCCAGCCGCCGGGCATAGGTCGCGTAAAACTTCAAGGTCTCGATCATTCCGGAAAGTCGGTTGACAAGCGCCGGATCGATGAGGGGACCGTCCGGGGTCTCCTCGCCGGATTCGGGATCGAGTTCCGGCTCAGCCGGCGGGGGCGATGGCTGAGGACGGAGCCGGGCCCGGCTGACCGCGGGCATCAGGGGCGCGTCGGCCCGTTTAACTGGGTAAAACAGGGATTCCGGGCAGACGCCTGACCCCGGCCGAACGGGTGCGCAGGCCCCGGTCAGGCATAAGGCCGACAGGATCAACAGCCACCGGCCAGCCCGGAAAAGCGATTCCCCCACACCGCCGAAAATCAAGGCGGCATGGCGGCTTACACGGGTTACACGTAAAGTCGCCATGATGTCAAAGAGTTGTTTAGTGTTTAGTCCTGAGCGGCATCGCTATACGCGAATCCTAATCCACTCATCTGTATTCGAAATCCGACCCGGGAATTAACCCGGGCCGAAGCGTCCGCTGACCGGCTGACTCGGGCGTCACGGTGTACCCGCCCGGCGGCGATGAATCGGCTTTGATAGTAGGGTTGTTGGAGACTGCTGATCCGGACCCCGCTGCTCCGGCTGGCGTGGACGAACCGGTCGTCCTTGAGATAGATTCCGATATGGGATATGGTCCGTCCAGAGGTCCGAAAACAGAGGATGTCGCCCTCCCGGAGGTCGGACCGATCGATCCGCTTCAGATCGTTTTCGAAAATGGCCGCCGACGTCCGGCTGATGGCCACGCCGTAAACATCCCGGTAGATGGCCTGGACAAGACACGAGCAATCCACTCCCCGCCGGCTGCATCCGCCCCAGCGGTACCGGGTCCCGAGCCACCGGTCAACGGCTTTGAGGAGCCGACGGTTTTCCGACCCGTCGAAACAGATCTCCCATTGCCGGGAAAGGCGAGTATAAAACGAGGCGTCCGGGCCGTTCAAGGGGGGACATCCCGACGTGCCGGGAACCGACAACACCTCTGGCCGTTGAAAAGGGCTATTGCCGGGGTACCCGGGGATGGTCCCTTTGATGGAGCAGGCACATAGTCCCCACGCCAACGTGACGGCAACCATCAGCTCCACGGCCCCCCTGATGAAACTAGACCGGCGATGCCGGGCCAGCCCCTCATCCCTCACCTTTTCACTCATCCCTCACCACTCAGTCCTCATCCCGGGGCAACCACGGGGGGTTGCCCCTACAAACGGCCCATAGCGGGCGGACACGCAGGTCCGCCCCTACAATCGGCGCCACTCAGTC
>CAZWGY010000244.1:0-6995 GCA_964633575.1 uncultured Desulfobacteraceae bacterium | reverse complement strand
CCCGGTGTCAAGTGTGTGAAAACCACGGCCATTGCCGGGGGTAACTTCCCGGCAATGGCCGCCTTCGGATTGAGAGATCCAAATGTGTTATCAAACCGAAAAGAGAGCGGAATTGATGGAAAACGATCTATCTATCGAGCTTTATGGATGCGCTATAACGGAAAAGGCAGCGAGAAAACGGGGGCCGTAACGGGATGATCAATGCCACCGGTCAGTCGTCGGCATCGACCGCCGGTTTGCTCAGTTGGCTGATCCGGGCGTAGGCTCCCACCAGGGTTCCGATGGGGATAAATTCGGTAAACGGCAGGGCGCAATATACTCCGGCGATGAGGCTTCCGATGAGCCGCTTTTTGGGCGCCAGCCCCAACTGGCCGCCGGCCCAGTAACCGGTGATCCCTCCGGCGATTAGCCCCGTCACCACCCCGATGTGGAGAAAGGTGATCAGGTCGAGCAGGTCGATGAGGAGTCCCGGCAGGATCGGCCCTAACGCCCGTATAATCGGGCCTGTTTTGTGAAGCCGCGGCATAATGGTAACCTTTTTCGGATTCAGTCCGGCCGAATGACCGTCGCCGGAAACGGCCGCCCCCCGGTCATTTCAGCACCGCCCAAGTCAGAAACGCAACAATAATCACGGCCCCCAGTATCGCCAGACTGCCTAACACCATTGCCCCTCCCAATCTTCGGTTTCGATTCTCCGTCGTCATATTACCAGGGTACCATCCGGGCGCGGTCTGATCAAGACGGGGCTCAGTATTTCTGAAAATCGGTGTCGGGCAGGTTGTCCTTGATTTCGTCGTCGCTGAGCTTCAAATCGAAACCCGAATCGGAAGGGGACGTGTCGTCTTTTTTGCGGGGCTCCCTGGATGGCGGGGTTTTGTCGGGAGCCGGATTCCGCTCTTTGAACATCCCCACCAACCGGCCGATCCGCTCGATCTGCTCCGGGTCGAGGTCCTTCAGCCAGTGGGCGGCCGACTCCGGATCGCTCTTCCGGGCGCGGGTTTCGATCTTGAAATGAGACACCGCCTCCTGGAGGCTCTGAACCTGGACCTGGGCCATCTCCTGGGCCCCCGAGGAGAGCTCGACGGCGGTGGCGGACAGCTCCTGAGCGGCCTGGGCGTTCTGCTGGATCACCACGTCGAGCTGCTGGAGAGCCTGGTTGATGTGATCCGCGCCGACCTTCTGCTCGTTGCTCGCCGCGCTGATTTCCTGGACCAGATCGGCGGTCCGGCCGATGTCCGGGAGAATCCGGTCGAGCATCTCCCGGGCCGTCTCGGCCACGTCCATGCTCGATTCGGAGAGCTTTGAGATCCGGGCCGCCGCTTTCTGGGTGTTTTCGGCGAGCTTCCGGACCTCGTGGGCCACCACCGCGAACCCCTTCCCGTGCTCCTGGGCCCGGGCCGCCTCGATGGCCGCGTTGAGGGCCAGGAGGTTCGTCTGCCGGGCGATCTCCTCCACCACCAGGATTTTGTTGGAGATTTCGCGCATGGCCTCGACGGTTTTTCCCACCGCCTCAGCCCCCTCCTTGGCCTCGGTCGCCGCCTTCTGAGCGATTTTCTCGGTTTCGAAGGCGTTTTCGGCATTTTGGCGGATGTTGGACGCCATCTCTTCCATGGACGAGGACAGCTCCTGGGACGAGGCCGCCTGCTGATTGGCTCCCTGGGAGAGGGTCTGGGCGGTGGCGGTGAGCTCGTCGGAACCGGCCTGAATCCAGCGGCTCCGGACCGACACCCCGTCGGCCGCCGATTTGACCCCGTCGATGATGTCCTGGAGCCGGCGCTTCATCAGTTCCATGGCCTCCATGAGCTGGGTGATCTCGTCGTTGCCTTTGACTTCGATCTGGCCGGTCAGGTCCCCGCCGGCGATCCGCCGGGTCACCGTTACCGCTTCGCCCAAGGCCCCGGCGATGCTCCGGGCCAGATAGACGCTCAGCGCGATCCCGACAACCGCGGTAACGGCCATCAGAGCGACGATGAGCAGAAAGTAGAGCCGAATCCGCTCGAACAGCGAGATCTGCCCGGCCCTGCCGGCGGCGTCCACCGCGGCCAGGCTCTTTTCGATGTCGTTGAGCACCGCCGCCTGGATCATCTGGAGGGTCTTCATGTTGCCGATGTACTCGAGGCAGAGCTCCCGGACCTTCTGGTTCGATTCCCGGGCCGTTTGGACCATGTCGGCGAAGGGAGTCCCCTTGAGCCGCTGGTAGTCCTGTTCCACGTTCTGGATGAGCGTATCCAGGAAGTTGAGGAGTTGGTCCTCGAGCTTCAGGTCTCCCTTGAGCCGCTCGAAGAGGAGCTTGACATCGTAGCTGGATGAGGTGTTGACGGTGGCCCCGGCGATGACGAGCCGCTCGAGCCGGGAAACCGATTCCCGTTCGTACTCATCGGCGAGCTTTTCACTGACCTGCTGGAGAAAGGAGTTCGACTGTTCGATGGAGTGGTCGGTGAGCCGGCTGATCTCGGTTTCTATGGTGGCGTTGCGATTTTCGATTTCCCGGACCCGGACCACCTGCTCCCAGATGGCGGAGAAGGTCTCCCGGAGCGCCGGGTCGGTCAGGGCCGAAGTCAGCTCGTCGTATTTGGCCTTGAGGCCTTCAAAATCGATCTGCCCGTTGATGTAGTCCTTGGTGCGGTAGGCGGTGTCCCGCATCATCACGGAGATTTCGCTCAGGTGGCGCTGCTCGTCCGACAGCCGCCCGAAAAGCGCGTTGGAGTGGAAGAAGAGGAAGACGACAATGGCGATGAGGATAAGGTAGAGGGCGTTGGGGATGTGGAGCCGCTGCCGGATGTTCAGGTCCTTGAGTGTGCGTCTCATGGAAGGCATCTCCGAATTGGGGTGAGGGCGGCCCGGAGTGAGGCCAAGGGAGCGTTTTCCGCCGGGCCGACGCTATGTCGAAAGGGCCTGGAAAAGAGATGGCATGTTACAAATCATGCCATTAAGTCAATAGGATATCCGAATGGGGCGGGGGATGTCAAGAAAACAGGGGAAGGTGAGAGATGTCTGTTTTGAAGGGGTAATGATCGTTGCGGCTTTTTGCCGTTCCGGCCGGGCTGCCGGGTCGAATCACACCATGGCGTGACCCCCCTGCTAACGCGGGAGTCACGCCGAAGATGAGTGCTACTTAACCACAACATTGTCGAGCCAGACGGCTTCCTGGGCGGAAGACGAGGTGTTTTCGGATACCCATTTAAATGAATGACGTCCGGGGGAGACGGAATGGCTCCGGGACGTATAACCGACAATGTGTGACCACTCCATCTCAAGCCGATTATCCACGTAAAATTTAAGCCTGACCTCGCTTGGAAATCCTTCAAACATGGATACCGGATCACCGAACGGGCTGTCCTCCACCCCTATTGCAAACTCGTATTGAACCTGGCCCTTCACGGAATCCAGGGTGGTTTCCAAAACCAGTTCGTTGACGGATTGTTCGTGAGCGGATTGAGCGGCATACCATCCTGAACCGGGATATTCGTCCGTTACGGTCCAGGCGCCGGTGGGGGCGCTTCCGGATCGCAGCCATGGCAAATGAGAAAAATCACCGCTTTCAAAGCCGTCCGCGTAAGTGCTGTCTCGGGACAACATGTTCAATATATACAGGGCTTCTTCCATTCCGATCCGGTTGTTGTCGTTTACATCCGCCGCCAATTGGACCCAGACATTGATTCCCGCGCAGACTTGGAGTGCCAGGATGGCGTCTCCCACATCCAGTTTTGCATTGGAATTGAGGTCTCCTTTGATAACGACGAGGCCGCCGATCAATCTGTTGTAAAAGACGTCGGAATCCTGGATCCCGGTCGTTCTGTCGATGTAGGCGTCCGGATTATCGGGATCAATCCGGCATATCAGGGGGAGCGTAAAAGATCCCAGCCCACCGGTGTATGAATAATGTTCAGAGCTGCCGTCAACATTGCAAAACCACGGGATGTAATGGTTTTCAATGGTTTCCCGGATGGGCGGATCGTCTTGCTGGCAGACGGTGTCCCGCATGTAAGTGGTGTTGGAACAGGTTTCCCGGCCAGCGATCAGGAGAATGGTCTTCCCCTGTGCCCGGGCCGCGGAAACGGCTTCATCCCTGGAAGTCACCCAACTCAGCGTGTCGCTGATCACCGATATCTGGATGGAAGCCGTGTTGTTGAATTCGTTGGACTCGTTGACAGTGTTGTTCGCATCCGCCTTGAAAAGTATGTGCCATGTGCCCGGGACGGTGTCGGATGGGATGGTTAACGTTCGGTTTGGCGAAACGGTCCAGCCGCTGTTGATTGAATCGATACTTCTAGACCCGAGATAAGTATCCCCGGTGTCGTACTGGCTGTCGGATGAAAGATAATACTTGATCGTGCTGGCGTCGGCGGTGCTGCCGCCCTGGTTCACGATGGTGCAGGATGCCGTTAACGATTCACCGGGGTTGAGCGCGTTCGGGGAAGCTCCGGGTGATTGAATGACGAGGTCGGGCGGGTCGGGAGATGCCCCCGCCTGGCTGATTTGAACGCTTACCGGGTTGTTGTTCGCGTTGGGATCGGAGACATGGATGGTTCCGCTTCTGCTGCCCGTGCTGGTGTTTTCATCGTAGCTGATGGTGATGGTTCCGGAATCGGTGCCGGAGCTTGGTCCTGAAATATAGAACCAATAGAAATTTTCCGTCGCCGTCCAATTCATGGAACCGGTGCCGGTTCTGGACACCGTGAACGTCGTCGTTCCGCTGGATGCGGAGACGTTCCGGGAAGACGGTTCGACTTGAAGCTCATAGGAGGTAACGTCGTCGCAGACCCCCTCGACATAGCTGTCCGGGGCGTCGGGGTAGGCGGAGGTGTCAAAGAGATGAGTATCTAAGATCTCCGCGTCGGAAAGCAGATAGTAGGTATGGCGAATAAAATCCGGATCCGGGGGGTTGGTGATCGGGTCGTCCCAAGTTGCGTCAAGATGGTACCAGTGACCGCAGAGATGGACAAGATTCCAAGCGTGATTTATTTCTTTGCCGTCACTATCGATCCAGTTTGAAGATATATATTTCGATTCGATACCGACATCTCGAAGCATCCGGATGACTAAAAGTGTATATCCACAGCAAACAGTTTCCTTAATGCCGAAAAGGGCTTCGTAGGCACTATGCCGTTGGTATGTAAGATCGTATTCCACGTTCAAAACGACCCAGTCGTGGATGGCTTTGACTTTGTCCTCATCATTCATGGTCGGCGTGATGATGCCGGCGATGATTTCAGCTACCTTTTGCGTTACATCCTGCTCTTCGGCGTAAGAGGTGTGATAGACCATGGGTAAAGATATGGATGCATCTCCATGATATCCGATTATTTCTCCCTCTTTTCTTTCGTCAATATTATAGTATGTATATTCGTCTTCAAGCTTGATTTCGTCAAAGGCTGTATTGATAATGCTTTTAACTTCATAAAAATCGAAGTCATATTGTAGGTGAATAGAAATAGAGCTTATCCGATCTTGGAGCTTTGACTTCAGAACTTCTTTGAATTCGCTATAAGATTTGCATATTTCTTCGGTTCTTCCTGCCCTTGGCAACTCTTGAACTATCAAGTTGAAGCCATTATCCAAAATGGGAGTCACCCGAATTGAATGTCCTTCCTCGGCAACGGCCGACTCGCCGGCCCCAAAAGAGAAAACGATTCCGACAAGCAACAAAACCGGCAATTGTCTCAATCTCATTTTGCACCCCCTCTTTGTTAAGGTGAATATTCCTATGTGTGGATAGAGTTAGCGGGCGGGGGTGCGATTGTCAAGAAAAAATTGAAATCGACGGAAAGAAATTTGAAAACCGCCTTGATCTGGAGGGGGCGCCGCCGCCTCATTCCCCGTTCCGCAAGTGCGGAATCCCGCGCCAGTTGAGGCCCAGCAGGCGGGCGGCCTCCCGATCAACGGCGACCGGATCGAAGCCGGCGATGAGCCTTTCGACCGGCGGGTCGCACTGGCGGCCGCCGAGGTGGTAGTCGGCCAGGCCGATGGTCGCGTCCATGAGGGAGAGGTCCGGGGTCCGGTACCGGTTGATGTCCCGGATGGACGCCTGCATCCGGCCGTGGAAGACCGCCTTTTTCCAGGAGCCGTGGCGGCCCCCGAAATGCTTGGGCGGAGCCAGGCCGATCATGTTCTTGAGGGTCCCGGTGATTTCGGCCAGGGAGTGGGCTTTGAGGACCGGGACGGAGATGAGATAGTGGGAGAGGGCGATCTCCGGAAGGTGGCATTCGGGGAAGACGGTCGCCTCCGGATGAGTCAGCCGGACCGTCGGGGCGGTATTGAGGTCCACCAGCTCGACGCCGTACCGCCGGGCCAGGTCGTCGTAGCCGAGGGCCTTAAAAATTTCCGGCGTCTCCCGGTTGGGATCGCCACAGCCTTCGCCGATGACAATGGCCGCGTCGGTGTGTTGGCGGACGTATTCGATGATCGCCGCGCAGCAGTCGGCGGGCGTGGTGACCGGGTGGGGCGAGGCGTTGATCAGATTGGGCTTGATCAGGACGGCGGTCTGGCGGGCCAGGACCTCGGCCGCTCCGATGGCGTTCAGAGCCGCCGGGACCGACCCGTCATAACTTTCCCACCGGACGGTGGTCATCTCCATGTCCGCCTCCGTTTACTGGCCTCACGATTGTTCGGGACGCCTTCAACAAAAAAGGCCGGCCCAGATGGCCGGCCCTTACAGGCTGTGGTAGGCGGTACTGGATTTGAACCAGTGACTTCTACCGTGTGAAGGTAGCACTCTCCCACTGAGTTAACCGCCCTGCTGAGTCTCCTTATAAACGTCCATCGGCCCGGTCGTCAACCCCTTTTTTCGGGATCATCCGACGCTTCCGGGGGATCGCCGGTTGGCGGCCCGGTCGAGTCGGTTGCCTCGGCATCTCCATTGTCGGAGGGTGCTTCGGCGGTTTCGCCGGGCCGAACGAATTCCTCGTTGGCCTCGGCCAGCTCCGAGATCTCCTTGGGTGAGGGGAGGTCTTTCAAGTCCTTGAGGTCGAAGGCTTCCAGGAACTGCCGGGTGG
>CAZWGY010000243.1:0-7008 GCA_964633575.1 uncultured Desulfobacteraceae bacterium | reverse complement strand
AGGCCTATCCGCAAGGGAAGAGAAAAAACGGCTTAAAGACCTCCGAGGTTTCCAAAGAGACCTCCGAGGTTTCCAAAACCTCGGAGGTCTTTCCAAACAAAACCTCGGAGGTCTTTTACCGCACTGGTGTGCGGCGATCCCGGAAGACTCATCCCCCCATCCAAATCGTCGGCCGGAAGACTTTAGGATGGGTGACTGAAAATCCTTGACGAGGCACCATCGGGCCGTTACTATCGGACTTTCCAAGTTGTCAGGAAGCTTGCCCTGGACCCGATAGACAATAACGGCCCGATGGATTCATTCTTTACCGACACATCCAACCGTCCTCCGCCGACCCGGCCGACGGACGCATCCGCCGCCTCCAGCCGGCGGGGTGAGCAAACCCGCCCCACCGACGCCATCGGCCATCTGACGGGAGGCGGGTTATGAGAAGTCCGGATGACTCGGCCTGCCCCGCACCCAGCAGCGGCGCCCCTTCCTTATGCCGGCGCGTGGCGGTTGCGCTTTCGGAAGCCGGACTCTCCAGGACCATCCAAACTATCGGCCTCAGCGCGCTCGCCCTGGCCATTTTCTACGCCATCAGCCATCACAACGGCATCCTCTTTCACCTTCTGACCGAGCTCCTCGCCATCTCCCTGGCCTGGGCCGTTTTTCTCCTGGTCTGGAACGCCCGGGAAACGGTGAACCATGACGCTCTGCTGACGGTCGGAATCGCCTATTTCTTCATCGGCTTTCTCGACCTGATCCACACGGCTGCTTTTCAGGGGATGAGGATTTTTACCGACGTCCCGGGCAGTGACCCGTCGGTCCAGCTCTGGATCGCGGGTCGGGCCATGGAGGCGGTTACCCTTCTGTTGTTTCCGATCCTGGTGGGGAAACCAGTCCGCCCCGGCCGGGTCCTGACCGTTTACGGGGCGGTCACGGCCCTGATTCTTTTCGGCGTATTCGCCTGGGACCTGTTTCCGGAGTGTCACCGGTCTCCCGGCGGCCTCACCCCTTTCAAGATCAGGGCCGAAGGGGTCATTTGCGGCCTGCTGATTGTGGCCGGGATCGGCACCCACCGCCAAGCGGAGCACCTGGACCCGACGATCCATCGGCTGATGCTCGCCGCCATCTCGCTGACCCTGGTGGCGGAGCTTTCGCTGATCCGCTACGAACAGGTGAGCGGAGTGCTTCCCCTGATCGGCCACGGGGCCAGGATTCTGTCGATCCTGATGATCTACCGGGCCCTGGTTCATTCTGGCCTCAACCTCCCCTTTTCGGCCCTGTCCGCCGATCTCCGGCAGATGACGGCCGCCCTGCGGAACGCCAAGATCGAACGGACGACGATCCTCGACCATCAACCTGATCAGGTGATTTTTCTCGACCCGGACCACCGGGTGGCCTGGGCCAACCAGGCGGCCTGCCGGGCCGCCGGGCTCGATCGCAAGGCGCTCCATGGACGCCGTTGTCTAACGGTCTGGCACCACTCCGAGGCGGAGCGCCGGAGCTGTCCGGTGACCCGGGCCTTCCGGACCGGCCACGTGGAATCGGCGGAGATTCCCCCGACCTCGACGGACGGCCGGCACCTTCACATCCGGGCCTGCCCCATCCGCGACGAGGCCGGAGTCATCACCCACGTCCTCAAGATCATCGAAGACGTGACCGAGCGGGAACGGGCAAAGGAATCCTTCCGCCGGTCCGAGGAGCGCTTCTCCAAAGCCTTTCACGGCAGCGGAATGCTGATGTCCATCAGCACCATCGATGAGGGAATCTACGAGGAGGTCAACGACGCCTTTCTCCGGACCTCCGGTTTCAGTCGGGAGGAGGTTATCGGCCGCTCCTCGTTGGACCTCGGATTCATCCGGGCCGCCGACCGGGCGGAGCTCCGGCGCCGGCTTCGGGAAAACGGCCGGGTGGACCGGATGCCCATCACCCTGACCGGCCGGACCGGACGCCGGATCGACTGCCGGTACACCGGCGAGGTCATCTCCATCGACGGGGAGAAAAAGCTCCTCTCCATCGGCCAGGACGTGACCGACCTGGTGGAAACCCGGACCGCGCTGGAACGGGAACGGTCGCTGCTCCGGGCGATCTTCCGGTCATCCCCCGACATCATGGCGGTCAAGGAAGCCGGTGGGGCCTACCGGGCCGTCAACCCGGCCTTCCGCGAGATTGTGGGGCGCGGCGAGTCGGAGATCATCGGCCGAACCGATGCCGACCTCTTCCCGGAGCCCGGCGCCGCTCCCCTTCCCCCGCCGGCGGAAGCCTCGGCTAAGGACGACGGCCCCCGGAGCGACGACGTTCGGATGGATGGCCCCGACGGAGCCCGCTGGTTTCAGGTGATCCAAACGGCGGTGGCGGCCCCGGGCAGCGGTCCTCCTGGAATTCTCTACGCCGGACGGGACATCACCGAGCGCCGGCGGATGGAGCGGATCATGGAAGCCCGCCTTGGCCTGAGCGAGCTGGCCGCGGCCGGCTCCGTCGAAGACCTGCTCCGGCGGGCCGCCGACGACGCGGAGCGGCTTACCGAAAGCCGGATAGGCTTTTTCCACCTCCTCACCCCGGACGAACGGTCGGTTTCAACCCCCGTATGGTCCTCGGCCACTCTGGCCGCCGGGTTGGATCCCGCCGGCTTCCAGCGCCATTTCGACCTGGAGACCGCCGGGATCTGGGCCGACTGTCTCCGGACCCGCGAGCCGGCCATCGAAAACGACTACCCCAACGCCGCCCGGCGCGGGGGCCTCCCCGACGACCATCTTCCCATCCTCCGAATGATGTCCCTGCCGGTGCTCAGAAACGAGACCATCGTGGCAATAGTCGCGGTGGCCAACAAGCCGACCGATTACACCGGGCGGGATTTATCCAGCCTCTCCCGGTTCGCCGGGATGGCCTGGGACGTCATCGTCCGGAAAACCGCCGAGACGGCCCTCCGGGAAAGCGAAACGATGTTCCGGCGGATCTCCGAGCAGTCCCTGTTGAGCATCGCCATCCTGACCGAGGACGGCTTCGAGTACGTCAACGAGGCCTACGTCCGCCTGACCGGCTACACCGAAGCCGAGCTCCTGGAGATGCCCCTGGCCGATACCGTCCGGATGATCCACCCTGACTTCCGGGATTTCGTAGTGGACCAGGCATGGAAAAAGATCCGGGGGGAAACCGAGGGGGTGGTCCCTCAGTACGTTTATCTCGGGGTCCGCAAGAATGGCGAAACCCGCTGGGTCGAGCAGTATTCCCGGACGATCCGGTGGCGGGGCCGGAACGCCAACCTGATGACCCTGGTGGACGTGACCGGACGGGAGCGGGCCAAGGCATCCCTGGAGCAGCAGAAACGGACTCTTCAGACCATCCTCGACGGAATCCCCGACGTCATCGGCCTCCAGCGGCCAGACCACACGATCATCTCTTACAACAAGGCCGGCTACGCCCTCCTCGGCCGGCCCAGGGAGGCGGTGATCGGCCGGAAATGCTACGAGCTCATCGGCCGGGAAGGCCCATGCGAGCCCTGTGCCACATCCCTCGCCCTCCGTAGCGGTTCCAACGAAAGCATTGAAAAGTACGTCGAAAACTTCAAGCGCTGGTTCCAGATTAACGCCATCCCCATCCGGGACGAGGACGGGACCGTCACCATGGTCGTCGAGCAGCTCCACGACATCACCGCCCGGAAAGATCGGGAGGTCGAGCTCCGGCGGCTGGCCATGGCCATGGAGCAGACCGGCGAGGCCATCCTCATTACCGACCGCAAAGGGTGCATCCGGTACGCCAACCCCGCTTTTCTGGAGGTCTCCGGCTACCGGCGCGAGGAGGTGATCGGCCGGACGCCCCGGATTCTCAAAAGCGGGGCCCATGAGCCGTCATTTTACCGGAACCTCTGGGAGACCATCACGGCGGGAAAGCGCTGGCAGGGGCGGATCATCAACCGGACCAAGGATGGTCGGCAAATCACCGAGGAGGTCACCATCTCGCCGGTGACCGACGCATCCGGGGAAATCGTGAGCTTCGTGGCGGTCAAGCGTGACATCACCGGCGAGCTGGCCCTGGCCGGCCAGCTTCAGCAGGCCCAGAAAATGGAGGCCATCGGGACCCTGGCCGGGGGGATCGCCCACGATTTCAACAACATCCTGTTTCCCATCATGGGCTTTGCCGAGATGCTCGAAGACGAAACCGAGCCGGGCTCGGTTCAGCGAAGCCACGTGGACGGCATCCTGAAGGCGACCCGGCGGGCCCGGGACCTGGTCCGCCGGATCCTCACCTTCAGCCGCCAGGCCAAACCGGAGCGGGGCCGGGTCTGGATTCAGACCATCTTAAAAGAGGTGGTCAAGCTGGGCCGGTCCACCCTTCCCAGCACCATCACGGTCATCGACCGGATCGATGCGAGCTGCCCGCCGGTGGAGGCCGACCCCACCCAGATCCACCAGGTGGCCATGAACCTCCTCACCAACGCCTATCAGGCCATGGAGCCCGACGGCGGCCGGCTCGAGATATCCCTGGAAACCGTGGCGGCGGATGACCGGAATGCGGTCCCGGCGTCACTGCCGCCCGGCCCCTGCATCCGACTGACCGTCTCCGACACCGGCCACGGCTTCGACCCGGCCACCCGGGACCGAATCTTCGAACCCTATTTCACCACCAAAGCCAGCGGGAAGGGCACCGGCATGGGCCTGTCGGTGGTCCACGGGATCATCACCCAGAGCGGCGGGGAGGTGACCGTCGAGAGCACTCCCGGCCGCGGGACGACCTTCACCGTCTTTCTACCGGCCCTCGACCCGGAAACGACGGAGGCGGAGACGGCCGCGCCCGAAAGCGCCATCGAGGGCGGCGACGAGCACATCCTCGTGGTCGATGACGAGGAGCAGATCGTCATGCTCCAGACGGAGATGCTCCGGCGCCTGGGCTATCAGGTTACCGGAATGAGCAACAGCGCGGCGGCCCTGGACCTGATCCGGCGGGACCCGGACCGGTTCGATCTCCTCATCACCGATCTGACCATGCCCCGCCTCACCGGGGATCGGCTGGCCGAACAGGCCCGCCGGCTCCGGCCCGACCTCCCGGTGATCCTCTGCACCGGCTTTTCCGACCGGGTAGAGGATCTCAAAAACGGAAGCGACCCGGCCATCGACGCCATCGCCATGAAGCCGATGGTTCGTAAAGAGATCGCCGAAATGATCCGTCAGGTGCTGGGCGGCTGACCAGCAGGTCCCCCGCCGATTCACCCCCGCTTGCAGCGTGATCTCACGACATCCAGCCCCGCCGTGTTCAGAACATCAGCCGGGGTCAGCCAGCCCCGGCGAGCCTGCCCCACGCCATACCGCATCATGCCGAGGCCGTCGGTGCTGTGAGCGTCGGTGGAGATAACCACCGTCACCCCGGCCTCCCGGGCCATCTTGCAGTGAATCTCGTTCAGGTCCAGCCGGTCTGGAAAGGCGTTGAGCTCGAGACAAACGCCCCGGTCCCTGGCCTTGGCCATCACCCGGTCCATGTCGATCCTTAAGGGCTCGCGCTCCCCGATAAGCCGGCCGGTGGGATGGCCCAGAATCGATACATGAGGGTTGTCCATGGCCGCCAGCAGCCGCTCGGTCTGCCGGTCGTCGGAGAGGCCGAACCGGTAGTGGATGGAGGCGATCACCAGGTCGAGCTCTGATAGAATGCCGTCGGGGAGGTCCAGGGAGCCGTCGGCCAGGATGTCCACCTCAACCCCCTTGAGCAGCGTGATCCCGTCGATCCGGTCATTGACCTTCTCGATCTCCCGGATATGGGCCGCCAGCCGGTCGGCATCCATCCCGTCCGCGACGCTCACCTGCTTGGAATGCTCGGTGATGGCCAGATAATCATATCCACGGTCCCGGGCGGCCCGAGCCATCTCTTCGATGGAATGCCGGCCGTCAGTGGCTTTCGTGTGAGCGTGGAGGTCGCCCCGGATGTCGGCTTCGGTGATCAGCTCGGGGAGCTCCCCCGCCCCGGCCGCCTCGATCTCCCCCCGGTTTTCCCGGAGCTCCGGCGGGATGTAGGGGAGCCCCACCGCCTCGTAAACCGCTTCCTCGGTCTTCCCGGCAATCCGCTCATCCTCCCGGAAGACGCCGTATTCGTTGACCTTGAGTCCCTGTTTGATGGCCATCCGGCGGACCGCCACGTTGTGGGCCTTCGAGCCGGTGAAATAGTGGAGCGCGGCTCCGTAAGAGACCGCCGCCACCGCCCGGAGGTCCACATGGAGGCCGGACCGGAGAATCACCGTGGATCGGGTTTTGCCTCGGGAGACCACCCGGTCCACGTCGTCGTAAGCCACGAACCGCTCCATGACGTCGGCGTCCCGCCGCTGGGTCACCAGGATGTCGAGGTCCCCCACGGTCTCCTTCCGCCGGCGGTAGCTCCCGGCCACGGCGATCGCCTTAACCCCCGGCGCCTCCCGGAGATAGGCCACCAGCGGCTCGGCAAACTCCTCGGCATCCACGAGCTTGACCCGCCGCTCGCCGCTTTCAGAGGCCGCTCCGATCCCCGACAGAATCTGTTGCTCAGTCTTCTCCCCGAAGCCGTCCAACGACTGTATTCGGCCGGCCTCGGCCGCCTCCCGGAGCCCGTCCAGCGTCTGAATCCCCAGCTCCCGATAGATGGTCCCCACCCGCTTGGGGCCCAGTCCCGGAATCCCCAACAGGTCGGCCAGGGAGGGCGGGACCCGCTTTTCGATTTCTCCAAGCTGTTTTAAGGTTCCGGTCTGGACGATCTCCCGGATCTTCTTCGAGAGATCCGCCCCGATCCCGGGCAGCTCGGTGAGGTCCGCGTCCCCGGATACCATCTCCGGAATGCTCCGGCCCATCCCCGAAATCACCCGAGCGGCGTTCCGATAGGCCCGGACCCGGAAGGGGTTGGCGTTTTCGATCTCCAGTAAGTCCGCCACCCGGGAAAAAATGGTGGCAATGTCGCTGTTATGAACCGGCATGGGCACTTCCGTTCGATAAAAGGGGTGAAACCGTCGTCTCCGTTATTGAGTGCCCATCCATAAATGGCTATTTTGCCCGATATCCGCGTTGCGCT
>CAZWGY010000242.1:0-7016 GCA_964633575.1 uncultured Desulfobacteraceae bacterium | reverse complement strand
CAACGGCGTGTCAATGTCGACTTTCCCGACTGGATGATTCAAACTTTGGATAAAGAAGCCAGGAGAATTGGTATTGCACGACAAGCAATTATCAAAGTTTGGATCGCGGATAGAATTAAGGAAGAAGCATCTTCCGGCAGCGGTTAGCCCAATCGCCACCTGAAAAACACACCGGGAAAGATAACGGATGGTCCGGTCGGACCGGCCGGCTGCTGACGTTCCGGTCTTTTTCCAGGGCTTCCGCCGGATCAGGTCAAACAGCCCGCTTTTGATCATCACGTCCCGGAGAGAAGGGGGAATAGATTGGTATGAATTTGCGATCATATTGGAGAACATATTGAAATGAGTATGGATAGGAAGACAGTAAGAAAAGTAACGATTGATGATGACATAGACGATGGATATGTTTACGCGGAAAAAGATGAATTGATCTCTATGATTTGGGAAATTACCAAAGACACTTGGGCATTTGTAAGTGAGCAAAATGTTGAACAAAGATTACAAAGAAATGTTACAAATCTTGTTAGAAGAGAAGGTTGATTTCATCGTAGTCGGCGCATACGCTTTAGGCGCGCATGGCTATCCGAGAGCAACGGGAGATATTGATGTTTGGGTAAAACCCAGCGACACTAATTCGAGAAAACTCTACAAAGCGTTGGCACGGTTTGGCGCCCCTCTTGAACAAATCAAAGCCGATGATTTTTCAACGGAAGGCATAATATTTCAGATTGGTGTAATTCCTCGAAGAATAGATATAATCACGAAAATTAATGGAGTTACCTACGAAGCAGCCGATGAAGACAAAATTATAATCGAAATCGAGAAATTAAAGATTCCTGTTATATCCCTTGAAAATCTCATTAAGAATAAAATGGCGACTGGTAGGGAAAAGGATAAGATTGATGTAAAAGCTTTGAGAAAAAGACTGAAAATTTCGTAACGCAAACCGAGTGGCCGCCCCGAATTTTTGACTTGATCAACATTCCGGCCGTTTGTATGTTGCGAAGCGGTAACGGCATATAGCCGGATTATTGACAACAGATCAAGGAGGAGATCATGACCATTGATCGCATGGTGCTCGCCTTTGCCGGCGGGATGGTGCTCGTATCGGTGTTGCTGGCGGTGGTCCACAGCACCTATTGGCTGTTTTTGACTGCCTTTGTGGGCGCGAACCTCTTGCAATCGTCCTTTACCGGTTTTTGTCCCCTGGCCAGAATTCTGAAGGGGATGGGGATCTCGCCGGGCCGGGCCTTTGACTAACCGGCGGCGGGATCGAGGGATCGATTCGTGGCTTGACAAACCGGCCCGCCTTGGATATGGGAGACCCGATGGGACCAGTGGATGACCTGAATCGGGAGACCAGGCGGAAAGTGATGATCAGAATCGGATTTCTGGGGTGGTGGCGCGGCACCGTTCTGCCTTCCACCACCGCTCGGTAGCGACGGATCAGCCGAATGCGCGGCTGGATGCGGCTGAGTTGATGCCGCAAACGGCCGATCCGGGCAACAGCAAGCCGGGGCTCTCCGCGGGGGTTCCGGCTTTTTTTTATTTGGATTGACCGGGAAGGAGACGGGGTGAGCGGAAAACAATTGATGCTGGGCAACGGGGCCATCGCCCGGGGATTGGTGGAAAACGGCTGCCGGGTGGCCACGGCCTATCCGGGGACCCCGTCGTCGGAGATCCTCGCCGAAGTGGCGGCGCTGAAGACGGCCGAAGACCTGCCCATCCACGTCCAGTGGGCGATCAACGAGAAGGTTGCTTTCGAGATCGCCTACGCGGCGGCCATGAGCGGGCTTCGGGCGGCGGTGAGCATGAAGCAGGTGGGGCTGAACGTGGCGGCCGACCCGCTCATGAGCGCCGCGTACATGGGAACCCGGGGCGGGTTTATCGTGGTGAGTGCTGATGATCCGGGTCCCCATTCATCCCAGACCGAGCAGGACAGCCGGCTCATGGCGATGATGGCCAAAATCCCGGTGCTCGACCCGTCATCGCCGGCCGAGGCTCGGGAGATGATTGCCCTGGCCTTCGAGATCTCCGAAACTTACGAGGTCCCGGTGATGCTCCGGCCCACCACCCGGATCTGTCATGCCCGCCAGGACATCGGCTTAAGGGAGATCGACCGCCGGCCGCCGGCGCCTGATTTCAAGAAGGACCCGGCCCGCTGGGCCGCCACCCCCAAGTTCCGCCTGGGGCTTCACGGCGAGCTCGAAGCCAAGCTGACCCGGGTCGCGGCTCATTCAGCGTCGGCTCCGGTTCTGGTGAACGCGGAGGCGCTCGACGGGGACAATGCCGTCCGGGCGGTGATCGCTTCGGGGGTAGCGGCGGCCAACACGGCGGAGGCGCTCCGGGAGCTGGGCCTCTGGGAGACGGTCCCCCTCTACGCGGTCCGCCAGCCCTATCCCCTCCACACCGCCTTTATCGACCGGGTCCTATCGGCCCACAACGCCCTGCTGATCATCGAGGAGACGGTCGGGGTGATTGAAATCCAACTGGCCGACCGGTACCGGGTTCGGGGCAAGGCCGACGGGTCGGTGCCCGGGGTGGGCGAGCTGACCCCCGAGCGGATCGACGCGGTCCTTCGGAGCTTTTGCAATCTCCCGCCGGCCGAGGATGCCGTTCCGGCGGCGGGGGGGCGCCGGCCCACCCTCTGCGCGGGATGTCCTCACCGGGCGACCTTTTTCGCGGTGAAAAAGGCGGCCAAAAAGGCCATTTACACCAGCGACATCGGCTGTTACACCCTGGGGCTCAACCTGGGAGCGGTGGATACCGTCTTGTGCATGGGAGCGGCCATCAGCCAGGCGGCGGGGTTCTATCACGCCTTTAAGGGGGCGGAAAAGCCGCCGCCGGTGGTGGCGACCATCGGCGATTCGACCTTTTTTCACGCCGGAGTTCCGGCGCTCATCGACGCGGTGTCCCAGGGGGTCCGGATCGTCCTGGTGATCCTCGACAACCGGACCACCGCCATGACCGGCAACCAGCCGACCCCGGCTTCGGGGGTCGGGGCCGACGGCTCGCCCACTCGAGTGGTGGACATCGAGGCCCTGGTCCGGGGCTGTGGCGTGGACTTCTGCCGGACGGCCGACCCTTACGCCCTGCCGGAATTTATCGATCTGTTGAAGACGGCGGTGGCCGAGGCTCGGGAGCGCGGTCCGGCCGTGGTGATCGCCCGGCACCCTTGTCTTCTGGACCGGCGCCGGGTTCGCCCCGACGACGCCGGCCCGGCCGGTATCGTCTCGGTGGACCCGGAAGCCTGTGATTTCTGTCAGTATTGCATCACTCAGTTTGAATGCCCGGCCCTGGTTTCCGACGCGGCGGCGGAGCGGGTCCGGGTGGACCCGGCCCTTTGCAGCGGGTGCGGGGTCTGCGTTCACGTCTGTCCCAAGGGGGCGATCCTCGCCCGTTCGAAAGGAGATCTCAGATGAGCCCACTGGTGGAGCAGCAAATCGTCATCAGCGGCGTCGGGGGTCAGGGGGTGCTCTTTGTCACCCGCCTGCTGGCCGAGGCGGCCATCCGCCTGGATTTGCCCGTCCTCACCTCCGAAACCCACGGCATGGCTCAGCGGGGCGGCACGGTGATCTCCCATCTGAAGGTGGGCCATTTCACGAGCCCCTTGATCCGCCGGGGCCGGGCTGACGGGCTCCTGGCGCTAAAGGTCGAAAACGTGGCGGGTGGCCACGACAGCTATCTCAAGCCGGGCGGCTGGACGGTGGTCAACAATCCCGAGCCCCCGGCTCACCCGGCGGCGGGTCCGGTCTGGGCGGTGGATGCCGACGCGGTCGCCGACCGGTTGGACAACCCCCGGGCCGTCAATCTCATCGTGCTGGGATATGCCCTCTCCCGGCCCGACTTGCAGTTGTTCTGCGATCCGGACACCGTGGCGGCGGTTATCCACCAAGAACTGGCCGATGCCCCCGGACGGCGGGAGCAGGCCCTGGATGCCCTGTGGGCGGGGGCGGGAGGTGAGCGGTGAAGATTCCGGTGACATGCGACACTTGCGGCAAGTCCTACAACATCCCGGACCGGTACGCCGGCAAGAAGGTGAAATGCCCCCAATGCGAGGGACCCATTTCGGTTCCATCGGACGATCCCGAGCCGGGGGAGATCACTCCGGACCGGCCGGCTCCGTCATCGAAACGGGGACGGCGGAAAACGTCGGCCCGCCGGGATGATCGCGCTCCGCGACGGCGGGGGCGGGGCCTGTTTCTGTTTATCATCCTGATGCTTCTGGCGGGCGGCGGAGCCTATTATTACTGGTTCTACATGAGGCCGTCATCAACCCCTCCGGCCGCGGAACGGCCATCCCCGCTGGCCCTGGTCCCGGCGACCTGCACGGCCTACGGCGGGCTTAACGTCGAACGGCTTTTGTCGGCAAAGGTAATCACCGACAATCAGGAAGAGATCGACGCGGCCTGGCGGGAAGAGATTCTCCCGGACCTCGAAGCCAAGGCCGGCCCCAATAGCCAGGCCCTGATCCGGGAGCTCAAGGAATCGGGACCCCTGGCCGGACTCCGCCGGCGGGTGGCCCGGGTGGTGATGGGCGTGGACGCGAGCCGGGCCGCGGCCGGCGGCCCCGGGTCGGAAAAGATGCCCGGGATTTTAATGGTGGAGACCCGGATGCCGGCAGAGCAGGCCATGGATGACCTCATGACCCTGTCGGAGGCCGAGGCAAAGGGGACCACTCTCCCCGGCGGACGGAAAGCTTATCTGGGAGAAGCCGAGGGCCAGCCGGTAATGGCCACGGCCATTGCCGACCGGCTGGTGGCCTTCGGGGATGTGCCCCTGGTCCAGGCGTCGTCGGCGCTGGCTGACGGAACCGGAGGCGGATCGGTGGCCGATGACACCGACCTGATGGCCTTAAGCGATGGGGAGCGGGAAAACATCCTCTGGATCGCCTGGAAGATCGGGGAGGCGGAGCGAAAGCTGATGAGCCAGGGGGGGCCGTCGGGCCTGCCGGTTAGCCCGGCCGACCTCACCGCCGTGCTCCTGACCCTCGATTACGCATCGCCAAAGGGGCTCACTTTACGGGTCAAGGCCCGGATGACTTCGGCGGAAGCGGCCGAATCGGCCCGAACCGCCCTGATGACATCGGTGGCGCCCATGGCCGGGATGTTTCTGGGGATCACCGGGGAGGAGCTCACCGGCGACGTGTCCGGCCAGACCCTGGTGATCACCCTTCAGTTGAGCGACCAGCGGCTGGAGGAGCTGGGAAAGATGGGGGCGGCGGCGGCCCAGGGGGCGGCTCAGGGAACCGTCGAGCCGGGGACGCCGGGAACCCCGCCGGACCTCACCGCCATCCGGGGGACGATTCCCGATACTCCAGCCGCCGGAACCGTCAACGGCAAACCCTTTACCGTCGAGGACGCCCAGCTCCGGGACGGGATTCTCACCCTTCGCCAGGGGCGGGATTTCTTCATGGACGCCGGGGTGATGATCTTCACCTTTCTCCGGGAGACGGACCAGATCGCGGGCCGGGAACTGACGGTTGGGCCGGAGACCTTCAACCCGCCCCATGTCCACATCCAGTGGATGCCGGAGGGGGCATCCGTGCCCGAAACCCGGATCATCATGGACGACTACACCATGCTCCTGGCCTTTGAAAAGCGGGAGGGGGACCGGTTGGACGGGCGGATTCACCTGGCACTCCCCGAATCGGCCGGGACCGCCATCCAGGGCACGTTCCTGGCCCGGTTGAGATAAGCAGGGCAACGGCATGATCATCGAATCCCTGCTCGACACCGACCTTTACAAGCTGACCATGATGCAGGGGGTTCTCCATCAATTCCCCTGGGCCGAGGTGGAATACGAATTCAAATGCCGGGACGATGGGGTTGATCTGGCCCCCCTGGTCGAAGCGGTTTCCCGTGAGGTGGATCACCTCTGCACCCTCCGCTTCCGGCAGGAGGAGCTGGACTACCTCCGGACCCTCCGGTTCATCAAGGAAGACTTCGTCCAGTTTCTTCGGCTCTTTCAGCTCAACCGGTCGTTCATCCGGGTTGAGGACGCCGATGGTCGGCTCTCCATCACCATCCGGGGTCCCTGGCTCCACGTTATTCTCTTCGAGGTCCCGGTTCTGGCCATTGTCAACGAGCGGTATTTCGCGGACCGGCGGCCGGCGGGCGATCTCGAGGTCGGCCGGCGGAAGCTCGCCGACAAGATCGAGACCGCCCGGACGGCCGTGGGGGATGGGCTGGACTTTTTTTTCTCCGACTTCGGAACCCGGCGGCGCTACTCCCGGCCCTGGCAGTCTGAGGTCCTTGTCACCCTCAAACGGGAGCTGCCCGACCAGATCCGGGGGACGAGCAACGTCCACTTCGCCCGGACCCTGGGGCTTACCCCCATCGGGACCATGGCCCATGAGTGGCTCATGGCGGCCCAGGCCCTCGGCCCGAAGCTGGCCAACAGTCAGAAGTTCGCCCTGGAGCATTGGGCTCAGGAGTACCGGGGGGACCTCGGGATCGCCCTGTCGGACGTGGTGGGGTTCGACGCCTTTGTCCACGATTTTGACATGTACTTCGCCAAGCTCTTCGACGGCTGCCGGCAGGACAGCGGCGACCCCTTTATCTGGGGGGACCGGCTCATCGACCATTACCGGTCCCTCAAGATCGACCCGATGACCAAGGCGGCGGTCTTCTCCGACGGGCTGACCTTTCCCCGGGCCATCGAGATCGCCCGCCATTTCGAGGGGCGGATCAAGACCTCTTTCGGGATCGGGACCAATCTGACCAACGATTTGTCCGAGCGGGCGATCCAGATCGTTATCAAGATGACCCGCTGCCAGGGGGCTCCGGTGGCCAAGATCTCCGACTCCCCCGGCAAGCAGATGTGCCGGGACGCCGGCTATCTCGATTATCTCAAAAGCGTGTTTCTGGGGCGGCGGTAGGGTTAAGTCACCCGCCCGCTCGACCCCATGACAAACCGACGGAGACCTCCGAGGTTTCCAAAACCTCGGAGGTCTTCCCAACCAAAACCTCGGAGGTCTTTCCAAACAAAACCTCGGAGGTCTTCCCAAACAAAAC
>CAZWGY010000241.1:0-7054 GCA_964633575.1 uncultured Desulfobacteraceae bacterium | reverse complement strand
GTATCTCACGCCCGAGCACTACGACATCGAGATGGATTTTGACGCCCTCTCCCGGATCGGCCACCGGCTGGGGACGGCGGCGATCATCGTCTTTGACCACCGGACCTGCCTGGTGGCGGCCACGATCAACCTTCTCCAATTTTTCGTCCGGGAGTCCTGCGGCTGGTGTACCCCCTGCCGGGAGGGGCTGCCCTATATCCTGGAGCTTCTGACCCGGATCGAGCGGGGAGAGGGAAAGGAAGCCTATATCCCTCAGATCCGGAGCATGACCAACCACCTCAACCTGGCCTACTGCGCCTTCGCCCCCGGCGCCGGGAGCCCCGTCGAGAGCCTGCTGACCTTTTTCGAAGACGAGGTCCGCGAGCACATCCGGCGGGGGGCCTGTCCGTTTCGAGGATAAGGAGCGCCATGCCCCGTCTGACCATCGACCATCAACCGATCACGGTGCCCGAGGGGACCAAGGTCATTGACGCCGCTGAGCAGTTGGGCATCGCCATCCCCCGGTTCTGCTACCATCCGGCCCTCGGGGCGGTGGGGGCCTGCCGGATGTGCGCGGTCCGGTTCGTGGACGGTCCGGTCAAGGGGATTCAGATGAGCTGCATGGTCGATGCGGCGGACGGGATGGTCGTTTCCACCGACGATCCCGAAGCGGTGGCTTTCCGGCGGTTCGTCATCGAGTGTCTGATGACCAACCACCCTCACGACTGCCCGGTCTGCGACGAGGGCGGTCACTGCCTGCTCCAGGACATGACCGTCTCCGGCGGGCACGGGTCCCGGCGGTTTCCCGGCCTCAAGCGGACCTACCGGAACCAGGACCTTGGCCCCCTGATCCACCACGAGATGAACCGGTGCATCCATTGTTACCGCTGCGTCCGTTTCTACCGGGATTATTCTGGATACCGGGACTTCGGGGCTCTCGGGATCGGGCGGCGGGTCTATTACGGCCGGTTTGCCGACGGGCCCCTGGAAAGCCCTTTTGCCGGGAACCTGGTCGATCTTTGCCCCACGGGGGTTTTTACCGACAAGCCGAGCCGGTACCGGGCTCGCCGCTGGGACCTCCAGCGGGGCGATTCGATCTGCCTCCACTGCGGGATCGGGTGCCGGACGGTGGCCGGAGTCCGCTACCGTGAGGTTCTCCGGCAGGAAGCCCGATTTTGTCCCGAGATCAACGGCCATTTCATCTGCGACCGGGGCCGCTACGGCTTCGGGTATGCTTCGGCCCCGGACCGGCCCCGCCGGGCGATGGTCGATGGCGGGACCGTCTCCCGGGATGCGGCCCTGAAGACTGCCGCTGAGCGGCTTCGGGAGATCATTGCTCAACACGGCGCCGGCGCGGTGGCGGCGGTGGTGTCGCCTCGGACCGGCCTGGAGACCGTTGGGATGGTCCGCCGGCTCCGCCGGGATCTCGGGTGGCCGGTCTTTCTCGGACTGGATGCCGGCCGGGCCGAGACGCTCCGGGCCGCCGCCGGCCGCCTGGATGCCGGTCTGGCGGCATCCCTGGCGGACCTCGAGCAGGCCGATTTCATCCTGACCGTCGGGGCCGACCCGCTGGCCGAGGCTCCCATGGCGGCCCTGGCCATCCGGCGGGCGGCCGTCAACGGCGCGACCCTGGCGGTTATCGATCCTCGTCCGGTGACCCTCCCGGTCTTCGAGCGGAGCCACCACCTGGTGGTTTCCCCGGCCGGGATGGCTCCGTGTCTGGGAGCTCTGGTCAAAGCCGGTCTCCGGGCGGATGCGGGGGACCTCCCGGCGGGGGGGCCGGCCGAGTTCTACCGGACCCTGCCTGACGATTGCGGGCTACCGGCGGCGGTGGAGGCCCTCGGGCCGATCCTGGCGGAAGCCCGGCGGGTGGCGGTGGTCTGCGGGACCGACCTGCCCGACCCCGGTCTGGCGGCCCTGGCCGCCGATCTGACCCGGCTCTTCGCCGCCGTCCGGCCCTGGGCCGGGGTGAGTTACCTGATGCCGGGTCCCAACGCCTGGGGCGCGGTTCAGGCTCTGGGGCCGGACATGGGGGACCTCGACGCCCTGGCGGTGGGGATCGCGGCCGACAAGATCAAGGCGGTGGTCGCTGTTGAAGCCGACCTCTTTTTCCCGATGGCCGACCCGACCGTCCCGGACGCGGCCGTTGACCGGCTCGACCTCCTGGTGGGCCTCGACTGTCTTCCCAACGAGACGGTCCGCCGGGCCGGAGTGGTCTTCCCGACCCAGACGGTTTTCGAAGCCGGGGGGACCTATGCCAGTGCCGAAGGGCGCTTGGGGGTGGCTTCATCGATCTTTGCCGGAGGCACCCCGGTGCGCCAGATGGCCGACGGCGGGCACCCGTTCCGGGTTTACGAGACCGGTGGGATTCCCGGTTCGACCCCACAACCGGCCCACCGGATTCTCGCCCGGCTGGGCGACGCGGTTTCGACGACGGGCTGGGTGGCCCCGGCCGCGCCGACGGCGCTGGTCCGGGAGTGCTTTCCGGACATCGACCTCTCGGGGACGGCTCTGGACGGCCGGCGGGTTCTGCCCGATCATCCTCCGGCCGGCGGCTTTGCGCCTTTTACCGCTCCGGAAGCCGGGCCGACGGATGGGGAGACATTGACCCTGATCTTCGTGGATGCGACCTTCGGCACCGAGGAGCTTTCTTACCGGTCGGAGATTCTCCGACGGGTATCGCCCCCCGAAGCGGTGGCGCTGGCCATCAATCCGGCCGATGCCGAACGGGCCGGGCTGACTGATGGGGGCCGGGTCCGGCTCCGTTTGGCCGGCGGCTCTCTTGAAGTTGGGGTTCGGGTCTCGGCGTCGGTCAGTCCGGGGATCGCGGTTTTGCCCCGCCACGAGGGGATCGTCTGGCGGGCCGGCGGGAGCCGGCGGGTGACCATCCCCTTAACGCAACTGGAAACCTTATAATGGCCGAAGGAAGGTGACCGACCGACCATGTGGGCGCTGGGACTGACGATATTGCTGGTGAAGATGGGGCTGGTGCTCGGGGTGGTTTTCCTGACCGCCGCCTATCTCATCCTGGCGGAGCGGAAGCTCCTGGGCCGGATGCAGATCCGGCTTGGACCCAACCGGGCCGGGTGGGGCGGCATCCTTCAGCCGATCGCCGACGGCCTCAAGGTCCTGTTAAAAGAGGACGTGATGCCCGAAGGCGCCGACCGGATCATTTTTCGGATCGCCCCGGCGGTGGTGGCCGGGTCGGCGTTGATGATCCTCGCCGTGATCCCCTTCGGCCGGGAAATGACCCTCTGGGGCCACCGGGTGCCGCTGGTGATCACCGATCTCAACGTCGGGCTCCTTTTCGTCTTTGCCATGGCATCCCTGGCCGTTTACGGAGTCGCCCTCGGGGCCTGGGCGTCGGGGTCGAAGTACAGCATTCTTGGCGGGGTTCGGGGGGCGGCTCAGATGATTTCCTACGAGCTGGCTCTGGGGCTTTCCCTGGTCCCGGTGGTGATGCTGGCCGGATCGTTCAGCCTCGTGGACATCGTCGAGGCTCAGGCCCGGTATCCGTTTATCCTGGTTCAACCGGTGGCTTTCGTTCTCTTTCTGGTGGCTTCGGCCGCCGAATCGAAGCGGCTCCCGTTTGACCTCCCCGAGGCGGAAAACGAGCTGTTGGCCGGCTATCATACGGAATACAGCGGGATGCGGTTCGCTCTGTATTTCGTGGGCGAGTACGTCCACATGGTGGTCCTCGGAGCCCTGGTGGCGATCTTCTTTTTAGGCGGCTGGCGGGGGCCCTGGCTGCCCCCGGCGCTCTGGCTCTTTCTCAAGAGCCTGATTGTCCCGTTTTTCCTGATCTGGACCCGGGCCACCCTGCCCCGGCTTCGCTACGATCAGCTCATGGCCTTCGGCTGGAAGCTTTTGCTGCCGGTCGCTCTGGTCAACATCCTTTTGACCGGCGCCGTGCTGCTCTGGATAAGGCTGTAACCGATGACCGAACACCGAAAAAATTTTTTGACGGAGGGGCTCGATGCCGTGAAGGGGCTGGCTGATTCCTATGCGGTCACCTTCAAGCACCTTTTCCGCCGGCCCATCACCGAGTCCTACCCCGAATACAAGCGGCCGCTCCCGGAGCGGACCCGGGCCCGGATCATCCTCACCCGGTCCCCGGACGGCGATGAGCGGTGCGTGGCCTGCTACCTCTGTTCCGGGGTCTGCCCGGTGAGCTGCATTTCGATGGAGGCGGCGGAGCGTGAGGACGGCCGGCGGTACGCGGCCTGGTTCCGGATCAACTTCGCCCGGTGCATTTTCTGCGGGTTTTGCGAGGAGGCCTGCCCCACCCGGGCCATCCAGTTGACCCCTGATTTCGAGATCTGCCGGCCGGGGATTCTCGACCTCGTTTACGAAAAGGAAGACCTTTTGGTCAATCACGGCGGCAAGGACACCGAGTACGATTTCTACCGGCACGCCGGCGTGGACGAAAAGGGCGACAAGGGGACTCACATCGGCGAGGCCGAGCCGGTGCGGCTGACGTCGAACCTGCCCTGAGGGAGATGCGGAGACGCGATGACGATCTTTACGGTGATATTCTACCTTCTGGCGGCGGTGATCCTGACGGCTACCGTCGCGGCGGTGACCCGGCGGGAGCCGGTCCACGCGGTGGTCTGTCTCATCGTCTCCTTTTTCGGCACGGCGTGTCTGTTCTATCTCCTGGGGGCTCCGCTCCTGGCGGCCCTCGAGGTGATCCTTTACGCCGGGGCCATCATGGTCCTCTTCCTGTTTATCCTGATGACCGTGGAAGGCCAGGCCAGCCGCCGCCAATTCGACCGGCGGTCCATGGCCCTGCCCCTGATCCTGGCCGGGGTAACCCTGGTTCTGGCGGCCGGGCTGATCCTGATGGACCCGACCGCCGGCACGCCTCTGGCCGCCGCGACCGTATCCCCCGCTGACTTCGGCCGGTTCCTTTTCGCCCGATACTGGCTCCCGGTGGAGATCGTCTCGTTGCTCCTTTTCGTGGGCCTGGTGGGGGCCTATTACCTGGGACGGCGGCCGGCGGAGACCGAAACGGATGGGGAGTCCCACCATGATGATCGCTGAGATCGGACGGAGACGGCACCGCGCATGACGGTAACCTATGCACAAGTGATTTTCCTGGGCGTTCTCCTCTTTCTGACCGGGCTCGCCTGCGTCGCGGTCCGGCGGAACCTGATCATGATCCTCATCGGCGTCGAGATCATGCTCAACGCCGCCGGGATCGTCTTTGCCGGGGCTTCTCTCCGGTGGAACGCTTTGGACGGGCAGGCCTTCGTGATTTTCATCATGGCCGTGGCCGCCGCCGAGGTGGCCGTGGGGCTCGCCCTGATCGTCCACTGCCACCGCCGGTCCGGAACCATGGACGCCGACCGGTACAACGCGATGGGGGGCTAGGGCGTGAAGCTGATTCTCTTTTTGCTGCTCTTTTTCCCGCTGGCCGGGGGCCTTTTCTCGGCCCTGTTCGGCAGGCGCTGCGCCCGGCGGACGGTGGAGCGGGTGGCCTGCTGGAGCGTGGGGGCCGCCTTTCTGATGGCCCTGGCCGCGGCCGTCCTGGCCAACGGCCGGCATTTTCTGATCACCTTCTGTACCTGGTTCCGGGTGGCCGACCTCACGGTCCTGATGGATGTTTACTTCGACCCGATGGCCGCGGCCATGGCGGTGACGGTCACCTTCGTCTCGACCCTAATCCACATCTACTCCGTGGGCTACATGCGGGACGACCCGGGCTATGTCCGGTACTTCTGCTTTCTCAACCTCTTTGTCTTTTCGATGCTGGTGATCACCCTCGCCGACAACCTCGTCTTTATGTTTCTCGGATGGGAGGGGGTCGGCTTTTGTTCTTACGGGCTCATCGGCTTCTGGTACCGGGACCCGGCCAACGCCACCGCCGGGCGGAAGGCGTTTCTTCTCACCCGGATCGGGGATGTGGCCTTCGGGGTGGCCGTCGCCCTGGCCTTTGCCCAATTCGGGGATCTTTCCATCACTTTTTTAAACGGCCACGCCGCTCAATTGACGACGGGGATGGCGACCCTCTTCGGGGTCTTGCTCCTCTGGGCCGCCGCCGGAAAATCGGCTCAGCTCCCGTTGACCGTCTGGCTTCCCGACGCCATGGCCGGCCCGACGCCGGTCTCGGCCCTCATCCACGCGGCGACCATGGTCACGGCGGGGCTCTATCTCCTCATGCGGCTCTTCCCGCTCTTTTCCGCGTCGGCCACGGCGCTGGCCATCGTGGCCGCCGCCGGGACGGTCACGGCGCTTTACGCGGCCTGCGCCGCTCTGGCTCAGCGGGACATCAAGCGGGTCCTGGCCTATTCGACCATCAGCCAGCTCGGCTACATGTTCCTCGCGGTCGGAGCCGGGGATTTGACCGGCGGGATGTTCCACCTGATCACCCACGCCGTGTTCAAGGCGCTCCTCTTTCTCGGGGCCGGGTGCATCATCCACGCGCTCCACGGTGAGCAGGACCTCTTTGCCATGGGGCGGCGGGTCCGGCGGGGGATGCCCGCCGTCTTCTGGACCTTCCTCTTCGGGGCCGCCGCCCTGGCCGCGCTCCCGCCGACGGCCGGGTATGTCAGCAAGGACCGGATTCTCCTGTCGGCCTTTCTCCACGGCGACGTTTTTTACCGGACCCTCTGGGCCGTGGCCACCGTGACGGCGGTCCTCACCACCCTTTACACGGTCCGGCTGGTCATGCTGGCCTTCACCGGCGGTTCGGATGAGACGGACGCGACTCCGATCCACCCGCCGGCCGCCGAGACCGTCCAGACCCTCTGGCCCCTGGGCATCCTCGCCCTGATCGCCGGGGTGATCAACCTCCCGGCGATCGTGCCCGGCGGGGAATGGCTGGCCGGGTTTCTGGCCACCTCGCCCGGCGTGACCCACCACGCCGTCTCCCCGGCGGTGGAGCTCAATTTCGCCGTGGGCAACGGCGTCCTGGCCCTATTGGTAACAATCGGGGCGATCTACCTCTACGGACCCCGGGGTGTACTCCGGGGAGAACGGTGGCCTGGTTGGGGGGAGCGGCTCCAGACGGTCATGGGAGCGGCTTTTTATCTGGACTGGTTTTACGAGCGGGCCGTTCGCCGGCCTTATGTCC
>CAZWGY010000240.1:5881-7074 GCA_964633575.1 uncultured Desulfobacteraceae bacterium | reverse complement strand
TGAAACGAATGGCCCAAACGATGATCATAGCCCCCATCATCAACCGAAAGGCCCGGCGGGGGATTTCTCCGGTAACCCGGTTCAGGACGGGTCGTCGATCCCCGAAAGCTCCCGGAGGCTCCGGGCCATGGCCGACACGTCCTCGTCGCCCCGGCCCCGGCCGATGAGCCCGCTTTCGGCCTGCTCCACAAAGGCGGCCACCGGCAGCGGGACCCCCAGCTCCCGAGCCACTTCCAGGGCGATGACCAAATCCTTCCGGTGAAGCCGGACCCGGAAGCCCAGGGGGTAGTCGTTCCGGATCATGTTCCCGGACCGGTGGGTCAGGCCCCAGGAGCCGGCCGCGCCGCCGCCCACGGCTTCCACCACCTTTTCCATGTCCAGTCCGGCCTTGAGCCCCAGGGCCATGCCCTCGGCCACGCTCCAGTAGGTCCCGGCCACGATGATCTGATTGATCGCCTTGGTGAGCTGACCGGCTCCCACTTCGCCGACGTGGATGATCGTCTTGCCCATGGTCTGGAGGACGGGGCGGGCCCGGTCCACGTCGGCCGCCGATCCCCCCACCATGATCGACAAGGTTCCGGCGATGGCGCCTTCTGAGCCGCCGGAGACCGGGGCGTCGATGAGGCCGGCCCCCTGGTCCGAAAGGATTTTCGCCAGGGACCGGGTGACGGTGGGGCTGATGGTGGACATGTCCACCACGAGGGCGCCGGGGGCGATCCCCTCGATGATGCCCTCCGGTCCGGTGATCACCGCTTCGACGTCCGGGGTATCGCTGACGCAGGTGATGATCAGATCGGCGGCCCGGGCCACTTCGGCCGGCGATGCCGCCCGGTTCGCCCCGGCGTCGGCCACCGGAATCTCCCGGTCCCGGTTCCGGTTGTGGACCGTCACCGGGTAGCCGGCGTTCAAGATATTTTTCGCCATGGGCGCGCCCATGGTGCCCATTCCGATAAATCCAACGTTCATGGCGCCTCCTGAGTTAGTGTCCGGCGCGCCGGGCGGACTACCGGCGGCCGGGTTGGGGTCGATGGTATGGGGCGTCGCCCCGTCTTGTCTCAGCTCATCTCCGGTAGAGACCTCCGAGGTTTCTGATTTCCGAACAGCTCAATCAAAACTTTGGAAACCTCGGAGGTCTTCCCGTAATCCTGGGAGCGCGGGCGTCCCGCCCGCCCGGGGGCGGCGGGCACACCGAT
>CAZWGY010000240.1:0-5781 GCA_964633575.1 uncultured Desulfobacteraceae bacterium | reverse complement strand
CGCCCCCTACATTCGAAAACACCCCCGGCCGGCCCAAAGGTAGATCAAGCCCGTCATATCCGGTCCGGTGTCAGCCATTCCGCCAGGGTCGGGGGGAATGGGACGCAGGCGGAGACCGGCTTCCACTGGCACTGGGCGTTGAGCTCCACGCCCTCCAGGATCAGCGACACCGGACGGTCGGCGGAGACCACCACCACCACGACATCCTTGTGTTCCGCGGTGAACCGGAGCGCCGAGTTGAGCCGGGCTCCCCGGGCCCGGTCCTCCCCCGGAATGGTCCGGCCGTCCAGAAGGCAGGCAAACCCGTGGACCCTGAGGTCCGCTCCGATGTGTATCGCTCCGTCTAAAGCCGAAAGGGCCTCGGTCAGAGCCAGAAGGCGGGGCTCCCGGAGGTCGAGCGGGCTTTCCAGGTACTGCCCGGCGATCTTCAGCGGCTGGGGATTCAGGTCGATCACCAGAGTGGCGCCGTGCTTGTTGGATTCCGCCCCGTGGACGAGGTCGAGCACTCGGGTGAAGAGGGCGTGGCGGGTCTCCGAATCCATCTCCGATTCCAGAAGGATTTCTTCGAATTCCACGAGATTGGCCCGCCGGGTGGATGAGTGGAACCGGCCGTCGGCAAAGGAGCAGATCGTCTCGCCGCTCAGGGTCAAAAACCCGTGGCCGCCGCGGAACCGGGCCGCCAGATGGCCGGGGGGCAGCGGACCGTTGCCGATCCCGACGATGCAGGCGCCGTCGGAGACAAGGCAGTATGTGGCGTCCTCGACGGCCCGGAGCAGCTTGCGGACATGCTTGAAGCGGTCCAGGTTGGGCCGCTCATAAGGCGGGAATTTGGCCAGAAAGGCCACTTCCGGCAGCAGGGGAGGGGGGACGAACGCGATGGTCCCCCGGGGCCAGGCCCCCTCCTCGCGAGTTTTTGAAATCCCGAGCACCGCGTCCAGAATCGGGTAGTTGCGCATCTGGACATCCATGCCCAGGGTCTGGTTGATCACATCGACGATGTGATCCCGGACGGCGTGAGCGGCGTACTCCTGAAGGACGTAACCGGCCGTGTCCAGGTAAGGAGTGTTGTCCGAAACCATGTCGTGGGACAACAGCCAGATGGCATGTTCCAGCCACCGCTCAGTCGGCCCGATGGCGCACATATCCGGGTGATGCTCGGTAAACCACATCTGGTAATAGACCGACCGGGACCAGCCCCCCAGCGAGATAAGGCCGGCCAGGCCCAGATTTTTATCCAGCACCGGGTAGGTCAGGCCGTTTAAGACCTCCGGGGCGGGGCCCCGGCGGCGCCACTGATCGGAGTCGTGGTAGAGCTCGGCCAGCTTGGGCTCGTGGCCCCGAAGGAGGTTCTGAGGATCGTAGATCCGGATCGGTCCGTCCGGCCGGACGGCATAGATCACCGCCACCCGGCTGGGTCCGGAAAAGTGGGAAAGGCCGTCCCGAAGGCCCTCGTAAATATGAAATGCGCTCAGCTTACGGATCAAGTCGTCGTCCACCGCGTCCCTCCACCCTCGGGGAGCAACTCCCCGGCTTCGACCCCACCGCCGAGGGGTCGCCATCGGAAAGCTCGGCCATACCACAATGAGAGAGGGGTTTCAACTCAGGATGGCGGGGCCTTACCGTTTTCGATCCGCTCGAACAGCTCCCGGACGGGTCCCAACAGAAGGGTCGAAAGCGGATTGACCCGGACGGTGGGCGCGTCGATGGGGCCGGTCAGGGTGTAGGCGGCGGCGATGATCCCCTCGCCGGTGATCAGCTTGCCCACCACCGGGATCGTCCGGATGATCCGATTGACGACGTTCAGCGGCACCAGAAGCCCCTCCACCGCCAGGGTGCCGGCGTCCCGGTCGATCTCCCCCCGGGCGGTGATCCCCAGCGCCGGCCCTTCCATCCGGACGTCGTCTAGGGTCAGCCGGCTGCCGGCCTCCGAAAACCTCGCCCTCAGCCGGTCGAACGGGATGCCGCCGCCTTCGAGCTGCTCCAGGATGCCTTCGAACGAGGCCAGCGAGAGGATATTGACCACGGACGGCGCTTTGAGGAGCGTGAAATCATCGACGGTCAACGCCCCCGAGTAGGGGCGGACCCGCGTGTCCGCCCGCCGGCCCTCAGGCCCCAGCCCCAGGTCCAGTTGAAGCCGGCCGCCGGCCAAATACTCGGTGACCCCGAGGGCTCTCAGGAGCTCCCCGGCGTTTCCGGCGCCGGCGGTCAACTTCCTCTCATCGGCATCGGTGTTCAGGGAGAGGCTCACTGATTCGCCGCTCGGGAGCCGGGCCTCAAGCCGGGCCGCCGTCGGCCGGCCCCCGTGAAGCCGGGCGGTTCCCGTCAGATTGGCCAGACGACCGTCGCCGGGCAGGTGGACCGTCGAGACCTGAAAACGGATGGCCCCATCGATCCCCTTGACGGCGGACGGGACGGAGTCGGCGTTGAAAAGCGGCGCCGCGTCGAGCTCGGCACCATCCAGAAGGAGCTCCCATCCCGTCTCCGGCTTGCGGGTCAGGTGGAGCGCGAGGTCGTTTCGGCCGAGCCGGAACCGGGTCAGATGGAGGTCCGACACGGTTCCGTAGCCGATGACGTGGTAGTCGTCCCCATAGAGGTGGAGCCGGGGAAACCGGAGCTCGTCACCCGGCACCATCTGGACCATCAGGGTTCCGGAAACTCCCGCCGGCTTTTCCCAGCCGGTCATCGGGAGCGCCAGCCCGGTGTCGGTCAGGTCAAACCGGAAGAGGATCTCCCTGGATTCGAGGGGCGGTTCCAGAGTGGCGGTGGCTCCGGCGCTTCCGGTCACGAAGTCGGGACAGGGGAAGCCCCACCGTCTCAGGTCCTCCGGGGTCAGCCGGGCGTTCAACCGGATGCCGTCGGCGTCCGGCCCGATAACCCCGTCGGCGGTTACCGGCACGGCGCCGGCCATCAGCTTTCCCGACAAGGTGATCCGCCGGTCGGCCAGGGTCAGGCGGAGGTCTCCCTCATCCAGACGCCGGCCAAAATAAGGGTCGATGACCAGGTCTTGAATCCGGGAGGTCCCGCCGACCCGAACCCGATCCGGTGAAAAGCTTTTCCCAAGGGGAAACCCCACCAAGATGGTGGTTTGGGCCTTGCCGACGGTTACCGGAAGCTCGGCCAGCCCTCCGCCAACGGACAGGGATCGGGCCGCGTCCAGGAGGTCCGCCGCCGGTCCCCGGATATCCCCGGTGATCTCGATGCCGGGGAGAGTATCGGGGTCAAAGCCGGTGATAACGACCCGTCCCGAGTCCACGGTCGAATCGGCCAGGGTCCCGGAATCCACCCGGATATCGGCGGAATGGGCCGAAAAGACCGCTTCGCCCCGACCGTTTTCGAGGGCGGGCAGGCGACCGTGATAGTCGAGCCTGATCCCCTCGAAATGGGCTCGGACCGACACCGCGTCGGCCGGCAAAATCGTTTCCCCATTTCGATCCAGTTTCAGGCGGACCTCCGTCCGGGTGGCGGCCCCGGCCTTGAAATGCGTGAGAATCCAGTCCCGGACCGGATCGATCAGCCCTTCGGGCCAGAAGATCCGGGCTTTTTCCAGGGGGAGCTGGTGGATTTCGGCATCCATCCGGAGCCCGGTCCATTGGCTCCCCTTCCGGTCCAGCCGCCCGGAGCCGACCAGCCGGGGTCCGCCGGCGTCGAGGGTCAGGGTGTCCAGGTGGATGGTTTTCAGGCCGTTGATAACCCGTCCCGTGGAGGCGATCGACGCCACCGGAACGGGAGCCGCCAGGGCCGGATGGCGGAAAGTCCCGCCGCCCCCCTCCACCGAAAACCCGTCAACGGCCATCCGGCCGTCGGACGCATTGACGATGGTCAGTTCGACCGTCAACGGGCAGCGGAAGTGGGCGGCGGCCGGAAGGCCGGGAAAAAGAGCGGTCAGTAGCCGGGGGCGAAACCCGGCCAGGCGGACCGTCCCGGATCCCGCCATCAGGTCGGCGGCCACGGTGGTCTCCTGGTCGCCATGTCGATACCGCCCGTCGATGGAGAGGCCGGGCGGGTTCCGGTCATCCCGACGGACCGTCAACCGGGGAAGCGCCAGAATCAGATCTCCGACCTTCAAGGTCCCGTCGATCACCCGGACGCTTACGGCCGGGCCGGGAGCCCGGTCGAACGCCCCCGCCCAGCCATCCGCGATCCGGTCAATGGTTTCCCCCCAGTCGGTTTCCGGGCCGAAGCCGGCCGCCAGCTCGAGTATCGGCCCCTGGAGGGTCACCTCGGCCGGCCGGGGCCGACCGGCGATCAGGTCGCTCAGACGGACGGAGATGATCGCCGAGGGACAGCGGAGCCGGAGCGCTCCCCCTCCGCCTGATAGGGTCACATCCGTCAGTCGGAAAGCCGGCCGTAGGAATCCTTCCGGAAAGCGCAGCCGCATCCCCCCCACCCGGGCCGAGTCAACACCCGGCGGAACCGTAAGCGCCACCTCGGCTCTCGGGATTAGCGGATCCAGGGCCGGAGGGGCGACGGTGAGCCAGACGAGGGCGGCCGCCGAAAGGAGGACCAGGAGCCCGACGGCGATAAAAGCGATCCGTCGAGCCATCCCGGCCGGCTTCCGGCGCCCGGACCGCTTACCGGTTTCGTCGGATGAGGGAATGGTAGGCCTCGGTGAGTCGGATGAAGACCGCCGGGTCGCCGCCCTTGTCGGGATGGAGGGTCTGAGCCCGCCGTCGATAAATCCGGGTGATTTCCCGACGGCTCATGGCCTTGAGCTTTTCAGCGGCCACCTCGAAGATGCCGCCGGCCTCCTCCACGCTGACCCGGCTCCGGGGCGGAGGCGGGGTGAAATCCCGCCGGCGGTCCATGAACTCCCGGATGTAATCCCGCAAGAAGGTGGGCCGGGGATAGTCGTTGTCGAAGAACATGATCACATACCGGATCAGGTAATCGTGGAGCCGGTCGGACCGGGGAAGCCCGGCCCAGAAGCCCTCGTCCGCGTCGATCCGGCAGACCTCATCGATGAAATGCCGGTCCACGTCGGCCTCGTTCAGCCCCTGGGGCATGGTTCTGGCGATCATCCGGGTAAAATGTTTCTGGAGGTCGAAGATGACGTAGATGTAAGCCTTACGTTCATGGGCCCGCAGGACCCGCTCCTGGTCCATGAAGTATTGCTCGATTTCGTCCCGGGACTTTCCGTGGAGGTCCCGGAGAAGCTTGGCCGGGAGCGCCCCGATCCGGCCCTGGTCCATCTGGCCGAACTTCAGGTAGTGAATCCGGCGTTTGTCGAAAAGGTGGAAGTCGGTATGGAGGGTTTCGCTCCGGCGACGACGCTCTCGTTTGACCGCCTTTTCCCGGCGCCGGAACGGCTCGACGGCATGGCGGACCTCGGGGTGGACAAAGGTCCAGAAGATCTCTTCGAGCTGTTCGTAGATGGGGCCCACGGGCTTCCGGGCCCGGACCTCGGCTTCAAGGTCCATGTCAACATAATAGGCGTTGCCGCCGGGATAGACGATGTAGGCGGTGGGGTCCGGTCCCAGCCTGAACAGCTCCCGGCTCCGCATCACCTCGCCGTCCGGATAGGACTCCCGGATGAAGTAGCTTAAAATTCCGTTGATTCGCTCGCGTGCCAGATACATGGTGAGCCTCTCTGTTTTCCTGGTGGGAGGCGCGGTGACGGGATAGGGGTCCGCTTTCGCCGCTGTTCATACCATAAGATGATATCCGAAATCACGCAAGTTGATCCCGCCGGCCCGGCGGTAAGGGGCGCCTTCAATGGATGCCCGGGATTCTGAAAATCCCTTGCCTCAACCGCGGCGGTATTGTAAGAAATGGCCATATTCA
>CAZWGY010000239.1:0-7079 GCA_964633575.1 uncultured Desulfobacteraceae bacterium | reverse complement strand
GAGCTAACCTGTGAGGAAGGGAGGACGCATGCGCGGGATCAGGCAGGGGATGGTGGGAACGGTTGTTCTGGTTGGATTGCTGATGATCACGGCTCCGGCGACGGGGGCGGCGTACAAGATCGGGGTGCTCCCCTGGGCCGGCTGCGCGCCGGCTCACGTGGCGGCGGAAAAGGGCTTCTGGGCGGCGGAGGGGGTCGAGGTCCAGGTCTTCACCCTCCCCAATGGCCCGGCCGTCCAGAACGCGATGGAAAAGGGGCTGCTCCACGTCGGTTTCGAGATGATCGGTGGGGTGGCCATGCTGGCTCGCCGGGACGCCGCCGTCACGGTCCTCGCCGAGACCGGCTGGTCCCACGGGGGCGACAAGATCATCATCCGGGAGGGGATCGGCCCGGATGAGATCCGGAGCAAGCCGGTGGGCCTCTATCATCAACACCCATCGGTGATCTTTTTTCTCCAGAAATATCTGGACGGTCGGGGGATATCCGCCGCCGATCTCCGGCTGGTGGAGATGGTCACCGACGCCCTGAGCGATAAATTCATCGACGGGGTTCTCGACGTGATCGTCAATTACGACCCGGACGCGGCCCGGGCCGTGAAAGCGGGCAACGGCCGGGTGGCGGCCACCAGCGCGGACTATCCCGGCTGCATCCCCGAGGGGCTCCTGATCATGAACCGGGTTCGGGATGTGATCCCCGAGGCGGATCTGGTCAAGATACTCCGGGGCTGGGTCCGGGCCGCCGAGTGGATCGCGGACCCCGAAAACCGGGCGGCCTATTTGAAAATCCTGGGGGAGCGGACCTTCAAGGGCGAGCTGCCCGAGGCCGAGCTGCCGGACATGGCCGGAGCGGTGCGGCTCCACGATCCCGCCACGTTGGCCAAACGGAACCGGGAGGGCGGCGGGCTTTCGGAGTACCTGGCCGAGCTGAGCGGTTTTCTCGGCACGACCCGGACCTGGGGAAACGTCTCCCTGGACCCCGGCGCGGTCTTCGATAACCGCTGGATCATGGAAGCCATCGGGAGCCGGTAGGCGGAACCGGCGGCCAAGCCAAAGGAGCGATTGAGATGAGGGTGAGGACGCTGCAATCGAAGCTGATGGTTCTGTTCGGGCTATGTCTGGTGGTGACGGTGGCCGGGGTGGTGGTCAACGGGTACTTCTTCTCCAAACGCACGGAAACCCACGTGACCGAGTCGTTCGAGGACTTCGCGACCCGGCTGGCTCGGGACCACCTCGAGGAAAAGGCCCGGGCCATGGGAAACCAGATCCAGGTCCAGTTGGAGGTCGCCCTCGACACCGCCCGGACCCTGGCTCAGATCCTCTCGGGGCTCAAAGACCCGGAGACCAGGCTGGAGATGAACCGGGAGCAGATCAACGGCATCCTCAAGACGGTGCTGGAACGCAACCCCGATTTCGTCGGGGTTTATACCTGCTGGGAGCCCAATGCCCTGGACGGGCTCGACGACCTCTATGCCAACTCCCCGGGCCATGACGGGACCGGCCGGTTCATCCCATACTGGAGCCGAACGGATGACGGCGAAATCACCCTTTCCCCGCTATTGGATTACGAAACCGAGGCGCCCCACGACAACGGGGTTTCCAAGGGAGCTTATTATCTCCTTCCCCGTCTGCGAAAGCGGGAGTGCGCCATTGACCCCTATCCCTATCCGGTTGGCGGCCGGACCGTCTGGATTACATCCCTGGTGGCCCCCATCACGGTGGGGGATGAATTCCATGGAATCGCCGGGGTGGACCTCCGGCTCGATTTCATCCAGAAGCAGGCGATGGAAGCCAGGGCGGGGCTTTACGAGGATTCGGCGGAGCTGGCCGTGGTGAGCCACAACGGAATCCTGGCGGCTCACAGCGAGTCTCCGGACCGGGTTGGCCGGTCCCTGGCGGCTGATGACGCATCCCGGCACGTCGCGGAAACCCTCGAAAAAATCCGCGCCGGGCAGCCGGAGTCCCACACCCTGGGCGACGAGATCCATAAGATCGTCCCCATGTCGGTGGGCTTGACCGGGACCCCCTGGGCGGTCTTCGTAAAGCTGCCCCGGTCTGCCATGTTGGCGGAGGTCCGGGCCGTGGGAACGGAGATGGCCGACCAGCATCAGCGGAGCATCGTCCGGCAGATCGGGATCGGGGCGCTGATCGGCCTGGCCGGCCTGGCGGTGATCCTTGTGGCCTCCCGCCGGATGACGGGGCCCATCCGCCGGGTCATCGCCGGACTGGAAGCCAGCCACGCCGAGGTTGCCGCCGCCGCCGACCAGATCGCCTCAGCCAGCCAGTCTTTGGCCGAGGGGGCATCCGAACAGGCCGCGTCGCTTGAGGAAACCTCGTCGGCCCTGGAGCAAATGGATTCCATGACTCAGCGGAACGCGGCCCACGCCCGTCAGGCGGACGAGCTGATGAAGGGCTCTGATAAAGTCGTCCGGGATGCCGAAACCGGGGTGACGGGCCTCCGCCGATCCATGTCGGAGATCTCCGAGGCCGGCGACCATACCGCTAAAATCATCCAGACCATCGACGACATCGCCTTTCAGACGAACCTGTTGGCGCTGAACGCATCGGTGGAAGCGGCCCGGGCCGGGGAGACCGGCGCCGGATTCGCGGTGGTGGCCGATGCGGTTCGGAGCCTGGCCATGAAGGCAAGCGAATCGGCCCGGGAAACGGCCGGGATCATTGACGGGACCGTCAAGCGGGTCCAACTGGGGGTCGAGAGCGTCAACCGGACCGCCGATGCCTTTTCCAAGGTGAGCGATTCCGTGGGAAAGGGCGGTGAACTGGTGGCCGAAATCGCCGCCGCTTCCGACGAGCAGGCCCAGGGCATTGCCCAGATCAGCCGGGCGGTGGCCGAGATGGACCGGGTCACCCAGCGGAACGCGGCCAGCGCCGAGGAGTCCGCGTCCGCCGCCGCCGAAATGAACGCGCAGGCCGACCGGATGCACAACCACGTGGCCGCCCTGGTCAGACTCATCGGACAGCGGCGGCCGTCGAGCCGGCGGAGGAGCTACCATGACACGTAACGGCGATGAATGCCGGGATCTCTACCGGGTCACCTTCGAACGGATGGGGGTCGGCATCTGCCACGGAAGCCTAAACGGCCGGATCATTCGGGCCAATGCCGCCCTTTGCGACTTTTTGGGCTACACCGAGGATGAGCTCAAGACCTTCACCCTCCGCGAGATCACCTATCCCGATGACCTGGACGCGGACCGGCGAAACATGAATCAGCTCATCCGCGGCGAGCAGGACAAGTACGTCATGGAGAAGCGCTATATCCGCCAAGACGGTGCCGTGGTCTGGGGACGGCTCACCGTCTCCATCGTCCGGGATGCCGACGGTCCGGCGGGTCATTTCATCGCGGTGGTGGAGGACATCGACGAGGCCAAGCGGACCGAGGCGGCCCTGCGATCCTCCGAGGCCTTCAGCAAGAGCATCGTGGACAGCAGTCGGGACTGCATCAAGGTCCTCGACCGGGATGGCGTTCTCCGGTATATGAGCCGTGGGGGCCGGGAGCTGATGGGTGTTAAGGACCTCTCGGCCGTTCTCGGCAAGTCCTACCTGGATTTCTGGTCGGGGAACGAGCGGACGGCCGCGGCCGAGGCCATCGCGGGGGCCCGGGCTGGAAACACCATGCGCTTCAAAGGGTTCCTGCCCACTTTCCACGGCGTCCATCGATGGTGGGACGTGGTGATCTCTCCCATCCGGAACGAGGCCGGGAAGGTGACCCAATTGCTGGCCGTCTCCCGGGACATCACGGGCCGGCTCCGGACTGAAACTCTCCTCGAGGAGACCCAGCGGACCGCTCACGTGGGCGGCTGGGAGCTGGATATCGAGTCGGGGAAGGTCACCTGGACGGCCGAGCTCTACCGGATTCACGAAGTGGGCGACGACTTCATCCCGACCCTCGACAACTCCCTCGGCTTCTACCAGCCGGACTCCCGCCGCCGCCTGAAGGCGGCCATTCAGGAGACCATCGCCACCGGAGCGCCCTTCGACCTGGAGCTGGCTCTGGTTTCGGGCCAGGGCAACGCCTTCTGGGGCCGGGCCATCGGACGGGCCATCACCGAGGGGGACCGGATCACCCGGCTCTCCGGGACCTTCCAGGACATCACCGAACGGAAGCGGGCGGAGAGCGACCGGGAGTGGGAGGCCCGGGTCAACGCCACTCTGGCACACCTGGCCCGGACCATGCTGGGAAACCCCGGCCTGGACGAAATCTCGGTCCGAGCCCTGGACGCCGCCAGACACCACACCGGCAGCCGGCATGGGTTCGCCGGTTACATCGACGTCGATTCCGGCTACCTCGTCTCCCCCACCCTGACCCGGGACATCTGGGACTCCTGCGCGGTCCCGGACAAGCATTTCGTCTTTTCCAAATTCCACAACCTTTTCGGCCGGGTCGTCCAATCCGGCCGGTCGATCCTGACCAACGACCCCGGCAATGACCCTCGGGCGGTCGGAGTCCCTGACGGTCATCTGCCCATCGAACGGTTTCTCTCCGCCCCGGCACTGCTGGAAGGCGAGGTGGTGGGGCAGGTCGCGGTGGCCAACCCCGACCGGGACTACACTGACGCCGACCTGGCGGTGGTCGAGCGGCTGGCGTCACTCTATGCCCTGGCGATCCTTCGGCAACGGACCGAGGCGGCTCTGAAAGCGGCCCGGGACTCAGCCGAAGCCGCTAACCAGGCCAAAAGCCGGTTCCTGGCCAACATGAGCCACGAGATCCGGACCCCGATGAACGCCATCATGGGCATGACCGACCTCACCCTCGACACCGACCTGACCAGTGAGCAGCGGGAGTACCTCGATACGGTCCGGGGGGCGGCCGCTCATCTCCTCTCCCTGATCAACGACATCCTCGACCTCTCCAAGATCGAATCCGGGCGGATGGAGCTCCATCCCGCTCCGTTCCGGCTCCGGGACAGCATCGAAGAGATGCTCCGGACCCTCTCCGTCCGGGTGGAGGAAAAAGGCTTGCGCCTCTCCCACCGGATCGGTCGGAATGTGCCCTGCTTGGTGATCGGGGACGCGGGCAGGCTCCGACAGGTGATTTACAACCTGGTGGCCAACGCCATCAAATTCACTGACGCCGGGGAGATCCGGGTGGTGGTCGATCCCGGCCCGGATGACACCGTGCGCTTCTCCGTGGCTGATACCGGCATCGGGATTCCCATCGATGCCCAGGCCGCGATCTTCGACCCCTTCCGACAGGTGGACAGCACCACCCCCCGAGGCGGCGCCGGGGGCACCGGTCTCGGCTTGAGCATCTCCCGGCAATTGGTCCGGGGCATGGGCGGGGAGATCACCGTGGACAGCCTCCCCCGCCGGGGCAGCACTTTCACCTTCACGGTTCCTTTACCCCGCGCCGAGGAGCCGGATTCGCCCGAGGCCGCCCCGGGCACACCGGAACCCGAACCCCCGCCAAAGCCTGACGCAACCGGCCCCCTGTCGGTGCTCCTGGTCGAGGACAACCCGGTCAACCAGCGGCTGGCCGTCATTCTCCTCGAACGCATGGGACACACCGTCACCACCGCCGACACCGGCCGGGCCGCCCTGGACCGCCTGGCCGAAGCCTCCTTCGATATCGTTTTGATGGATGTCCAGATGCCGGAGATGGACGGCGTCGAGGCCACCACCCGCATCCGGGCGGCCGAGCCCCCGTGCCGGCACATCCCCATCGTCGCCATGACCGCTCACGCCATGAAAGGGGACCGGGAGCGGCTCCTGGCCGCCGGAATGGACGATTACATCGCCAAACCCATCACCCCCGAGGCCATCGCCGACGCGATGGCCCGGGCCATGGCACCGACCTCGCCGCCGGAGCCGCCCGACCCTCAGGAGTTCACCCCATTATGACCCATGACTCGACTGCTCCGCCGCCCGCCGATGCCCCTGACGACCTCGACCGGCGGGTGGCCCGTCTCCTCAAGCCCGAGCCGGATTCCCGGCCGTTCGTCCTGGGCGGCGCCGGCCGGGATGCCGTCCGACGGATGGCCGCCGGGATCGCCGGCCGGATTCCGGACGGCTCCGGTCCGGTGGCCGTCGTTTCCGAGGACCGGGCCGTCGTGGCCGCCTCCGTTCTGGCGGCCCTCGGCTGCAATTTCCCCCTGGTTCTGCCCTACGCGACCACCCAAGACGCCGTGGCCGAAATCCACGCTCGCTCACCCCTCCGGGCCGCCGTCACCGACCATCCCGAATCCCTGGCGGCCGGTATCCCGGCCGTGACCCCGACAATCGAAACGGCTCCACGCGGGGGCGGACCCGCGGGTCCGCCCGAGACAGCCCCGCCGGCGCCTCCCGCCGGGATCGATCTGGACATCGAGTCCGTTTGCTTTTTCACCGGCGGTTCCACCGGACGGCCGCAAGTCTGGACCAAAACGCCCCGGAACCTCCTGGCCGAAGCTCAATACCACGTCCGGCGGCTCGCCGTCGGCCCAACGGACCGAATCCTGTCCACCGTGGTCCCCTATCACATCTACGGGTTTCTCTTCACCGTCCTGATGCCCCTGCTCGGATCGGCCGCCGTGATCCCCGGCCGGCCCGACTTCCCCGAAGAGATCCGGGGGGCAATCACCCGGTCCGGGGCCACGATCCTCGTGAGCGTCCCCGTCCACTATCGAATCATCGGCGATGCGCCTCTGCCGGATAATCGTCTGAGGACGGCCCTCTCCTCGGCCGGACGGCTTGACCCGGATGACGGCAAAGCCTTTTACCGGGCCACCGGCTGTCATGTGACCGAGATCTACGGTTCCACCGAAACCGGCGGGATCGCCACCCGCCGCCGGACCGCCGGAGAATCCGGGTTTCATCCGCTTGCCGGGATTGACTGGACCATCGACGGCGACCGGCTCCGGGTCCGTTCGCCCTTTCTTCCTCCAAGCCTGCCCCGCGACGCCCGGGGCTATTTTCAAACCGGGGACCGGGCTCGATCCGATGGCGCCGGCGGCTTTGTCCTGACCGGACGGGCCGACGGAATCATCAAGGTGGGGGGCAACCGGGTGGACCTCGAAGCGGTCCGGAGCCGGCTCGAGGCATTAGACGGAGTGGCCGAGGCGGTGGTCATCGCCCGAACCGAAGGGGG
>CAZWGY010000238.1:0-7151 GCA_964633575.1 uncultured Desulfobacteraceae bacterium | reverse complement strand
CTCCCGAATAAACACCTTATGATCCACAAGTGACAGTGAATGAATATAACCTTTGATAAACTTCTGGTCCCCGAAGATGTTGACGAGGGTAATTCCGTCGCCTTCGGGGGTTACGGTGTCCACGGCTTCCATGATCAATTCCGGCTCGTCCGGCTTGAGCAGATAGGCGCTGGCTTCGCACATGGCTCCATTCCTTTTAACCTTATGATTCGTCTTGCAAGAACGCGATGAGGTGGTCATGGATGAGGGCGTCGATGAGGTGGGGCAGCGGGGCCGGCGGGACGCCGACAATGGCGATGTTTTCCTGGGTCAGGGGGATCAAAAGCTTCCGGGCGGGGCTGTCCGCCACCGCTTCGGCCATCCGGGGGGTCACCTCTCCCATCATGGCATGAGCCATGATGATGCCCACCGGCCCGATGATCACGTCCACCCGCCGTACCGTCTGGACAATGGCGTTTTCACCGGAAGCCCCCCGGTTGGCCCGGGCTTTGAGCATCTGAGCCGTGGCGATGGCGTTGGTGCCCAGCGCCACGATTTCCACCGTCTCCTCGAAGATCTCCTTGATCTTCTTGATCACCGCGCTGCCGATCCCGCCGCCCTGGCCGTCGATAACACACGCTCGCTTCATCCTCTGTCCCGCCGTTTCCCTACCCATTGAGAAGCTTGATCAGCCGGTCCAGGTCCTCATCGCTGTAAAACTCGATTTCCACCCGGCCTTTCTGGCCCCGCTTCTGGATTCGAACCCGGGTGCCGAAATGGCGAGCCAGGCCGTCGGCGAGGTCCGAAAAGTAGGCGGCATGGGGGTCCGGCTCCGGGTCGGGGGGCGCTTCCTCTGCTTTTTTGAGACGTTGAATCAGCCGCTCCGTCTCCCGGACCGAGAGCCCTTTATCGACCACCGCCCGCCAGGCCGCCCGCTGCTGAGCCGCGGTATCGGCTCCCAGGAGAGCCCGGGCATGGCCCATGGAGATGTCACCGTCCAGGATCGACTCCTTGATCTCCTCGGGGAGCTGGCGGAGCCGCAGGAAATTGGTGATGGTCGGCCGTTTTTTGCCCACCCGCTCGGCCACCTGCTCCTGAGTCAACTGAAACTCGCTCATGAGGATATGGTAGGCGTCCGAGGCCTCGAGGGGGTTCAGGTCCTCCCGCTGGATGTTTTCCACGATGGACATCTCCAGGAGGTTGGCGTCCGAGATCTCCTTGACCACCACCGGCACCTGGTCCAGTCCGGCCTGTTTGGCGGCCCGGAGGCGTCGTTCGCCGGCGATCAGCTCGTAGCCGTCGTCGAGCTTCCGGACGACGAGGGGCTGGATCACCCCCTGCTCCCGGATCGACTGGGCCAGCTCCGACAGGGCCTCGTCGTCGAACCGCATCCGGGGTTGGTACCGGTTTGGCCGGATCAACGTGACATCACAAAGGTAATAATCCGCCGGGGGCGTCGGCGGCGTTTCTTCCGTGTCGAAGTCCGGGATCAGGGCGTTGAGCCCCCGTCCCAGGCCTGTTTTTTTCCGCTTTTTCGCTGTCGTGTCGGTCACGTCTCCTCCGAGCCTCGGCATCAGACGGCCAGGATTTCCTCAGCCAAAGCCATGTAGCTCTTAGCGCCCACCGAATTTGGATCATAGAGCAAAATGGGCTTGCCGAAGCTCGGCGACTCGCCCAGACGCACGTTCCGGGGGACAATGGTTTGGAACACAAGCTCCTTGAAAAACTCACGGGCATCGTCGGCCACCTGGCGGGAGAGGTTGGTCCGCCCGTCGAACATGGTCAGCAGGATGCCGGAAATCTGAAGCCGGGGGTTGAAGCGGCCCCGGATTCGTTTCATGGTCTGCACCAACTGGCCGAGCCCTTCGAGGGCATAGAACTCGCACTGGAGCGGCACCAGCAAGGTGTCGGCGGCGGTCATGGCATTGACGGTGAGGAGGTTTAAGGAGGGCGGGCAGTCGATGATGATGTAGTCAAAGGCGTCGTTGAGCGGGGTCAGAAACTGTTTCAACGCCTGCTCCCGGTCCGGCGCATCCATCATCTCCACCTCAAAGCCGATGAGCTCCGTCCGGGCGGGGATCACTTTGAGGGTCTCCACCTCGGTGTCAACGATCAGCGCCCTGGCATCGACCTCGCCGATGAGCCCATGGTAGAGGGTCTGTTTCATGTCGCGTTTATTGAGCCCGACGCCGGTGGTCGCATTCCCCTGGGGGTCCGCATCGACCAAAAGCGTCTGTTTGCCCAAGACCGCCAGCGCCGCGGCCAGATTCATGGCCGTGGTGGTCTTGCCGACGCCGCCTTTCTGGTTGGCTATGCATATCGTCCGTGCCTTCATGTTTTGATCCTCTACCACAAATGATCGGGTTTGAAAAGCCCGTTGAACGAAGGTGGTCAATCCGTCCGCTCGGCGTGTCCGTTTTCCAATCCGATGTCCGGATCACCTCGCCCTCGTACCCCTATCATGGACAGTCCGTCAAGTCATGAGTGATCCCGCCGTCGGCGCCGGCTCAAAGGCCCTTTCCATGCCATTATAATCCCGCTGGATTCGATATATTTTCCTTGAAAAACGGCCGATAACATGCCATTTAACTCAATTTTGGGGTGACCATTGATTTCCAAACAGCTCCATCAACCCGGAACCGAACGAAGGAGGACGTATGCACAAGATGATCAGGTGGTTGGTAATCGGCGGGGCGATCACTGTTCTCGCCATGGGATGTGACAGCAGCAGCGACCGCCACATCGAGCCCGAACCGCCCGGGACGGATATCTCCGGCCGGGTCGCCCAGGTCTATGTGGCCGGGGCCACGGTGGTGGCCGACAGGATCGGCGCCGGGGGTCTCGGAAATCTGGAAATCGATCCCGACGAGGCTTACGGCTACAGCGATTCCGCCGGACGCTACCGGTTTGAGCTGCCATCGGGATACGGTGATTACCTGCTCTTTTCCGCCGGGGGAACCGTGACCGACAGCGCGGGTGAAGCCCGTCCCGCTCTTCCCATGCTGGCCACGGCCGGATCGGCGAACATCACCCCGGTCACCACCCTGGTGGCCCTGGCCCCATCCCTCGAAGAAAAGCTCGGAGATGCCGCCTTTGACGCCGACGTGGCCGCTGACTCGGGCGCCGACTGGCGGGTGATGCAACTGGCCAAGCTCACCGAGGCCGTCCTCACGGTCCTGGCCGCGCCGGACCACCCCTTTGTCATCACCATTGCCGATCAGATCGCCATCGCGGAACACCTTGCCGCCGAATTTGTCCACGAAGAGACTGAATTAACGGACGATAACACCCTGATCGACGCGGTTTACTACGGCGTGACCTACGCTTTGGTCGACAACACCATCGACTTTCCGGAAAGCGTTTACGAGAGCGACCCCTACGGGATGGCCTCGATTCTCGCTGACTGCGCCGAGGAAATCCTCGCGGCCATCCCCAACACCGGTTTGATTGTGGAAGCCGACATTCTGGCGGCCACCGAGGCGGCCATCGATCGGGCCGTGACCCGATTGGCCGGAAACGCGCTCCAGTTTGACCCGGAGGCTTCCATCATCCCCTTTCCCAATGATATCGCCTGGGCGGAGACCGGGGGGACGGTCGCCTTTCCGGTACTGGCGGACGACCCGGCAACCGCGGCGCTTTACACGGCCGTCAATGCCCTGAGCCTGAAGGGGTTCAGCCCGAACACGCCCATTGCCATCCCCCTGGAAAACGAAACGGCCATAGACCCGGCGTCCCTCTCCGAAAAGATCCGCCTGGTCAACCTCAAGGCCCTCACCGGAGTCCTGTACGCCGCTCTGAGCCTTGGCAACCCGATGACCGCCAATCCCGAAACCATCTCGGCCGAGGTGGCCGCCGGGCTGGCCGGGCTGGATGCCGCCGGCTGGAATCGGGTCCGGGGCGCGGTGGCCGCCGAATCTGCGCGGATTTTCGACGCCCGGGTGAAGGTGACCCAGACGGGCCGGTTCATCAAAATCTATCCCCTGACACCCTTGTCGCCGGATGCCCCCTACATGGTCTTTATCGAAGGGGAGCGGGTCGATCCGGTCACGGGCGACTTCACCCTCTTTACCGACGTCAACGGTATCCGGGTCTCGGCGCCGCCTTATTACAAGCTCCTCAAATCAGACGAAACGCTCACCGGGAGCACCGCCGCTCTGGAGCCGCTCCGGCAACAGTATGCCCCCCTGTTCAACCTGTTTCTCCCGGCACTGGGGACCGACGCGGATAATGTCTTGATGCTCTTCACATTCACGACCGCCGACCGGACCCTGAGCACCGGCGACTTCGCCGCCATTGCCGGGTATCTGGCCGGAGCCGTGCCGACCCTGGACGCGGTTGCCGCCGCCGTGGCCGATGGTCCGAACCTCCCCTATACCGACGGTGCCGGCGCGCTGACCATCGGGGCGGAGTACGCGGCCGTGGAAAGCCAGATACCGCCGATGACCGCGGTGGACGTCCCGGCGCCCGGACGCTTCATCTCGGTGGATATCGCCTCGCCGAGCCTGGATCAGACCGCCGTCCCTTATGCGCTTTTCAACGGGGATGCCTACACCGGCGAGATCGCCATCTTTCAACACGGGTTCACCCGCCAGAAAACGGATGCCGCCGCCCTGGCATTAGGGCTGCCCATGCCCATCCTTGCCATGGACCTTCCCCGGCACGGGGACCGGACGACCGACGGGCTGACCTCGGGAGCTGATTTCCTGACGCCCAATCTCCCCCAGGATCGGCTCAACTTCTACCAGTCCTATTTCGACATGACGGTGATGCTCAGGAACCTCGCCGCCGGCCTATTCGACCTCGACGGCGACGGCGTCCGGAATTTTCCGGGCGAGGCCATAACTGACCCGGACGACCTGCCGGACCGGATTCACTTCGTGGGGCAGTCGCTGGGGGCCATCACCGGATCGGTCTTTACGGCCCGGAACGCCGACGCCCTCGACCGGATCGCCCTGAGCGTGGGGGGCGCCAATTTCTCCGCCCTTGTCGATGAGGCGACCTCGGCTGAAATCCAGGGGCTCACCGCGAGCCTGGGCGTGGAGCGAAACACCACCCCCTATTTTGCCGCATTGGGACTCGTTCAGACGATCTTTGACCCGGCCGACCCGGTTTTTCTGGCCGGCCCGGCGGCCGCCGACCGGACGATCATCCAGTCAGCTTATGAGGATACCGTGGTTCCAAACACGACCAACGAGGTTTTGGCATATCTCATCGGCCACCCCGATCCGATCCGGGTCACGATGTTTGACTCGCCCCCGGCCGCCGATGCGGGCTGGTATCTGTTCGGGGGAGCTCCCGGACGGGAGGCCAACTGGGTCAACCACGGCTTTCTGCTCAATCCGAGCATCGACGGCAATCCCGAGGCGGAGGGCAAGCTCGACGCGGGCTACGTTCTCGGAGCCCATCAGGCCGCCATGGCCCAGATCAACGCCTTTCTTCAGTAGGGGCGTATCCGCCACTGAAGCGAGGTCAAGCCAGCGTCCAAACCGGCTCCCGACCGGAAACGGTCGGGAGCATCTAAACTATTTATAAGGAGGCATCGTGAAACGCTTTTTCATTACCGCGGCCCTGGTCCTGCTGGCCGCATCCGTCGGATACGCGGGCAACGTGGACACTTACGGGATCGGCTCCAAGGCCACGGCCCTGGGCGGGGCCTTTTCAGCCACCGCCGACGACCCTTATGCCATCTATTACAATCCCGCCGGATTGACCCAGATCGAGAAACGGGTCTTTTCGGTCGGGATCAACATGATCGACCCGACCATCGAAGTGAGCAATTATCGGGTCTCCAACACCGATGACCCCCTCATCGAGGGCCCCCGGGACTTCAACGATGACTCCCCCAACCTCTATGCCCCCCATCTGGGATTTGCCATGCCGCTTTCCGACAAGCTCGCCCTGGGCATCGCCGGATATGCCCCCTGGGGTCTCCGGCTTGAATGGAATCCGAACCCGGCTCAGAACCCAGCCGCATACAACTATTTTACGTCTTATTATATCCGGGAGGTCGTCACTCCCACAATGGCCTACCGGGTGAGCGACAAGCTCTCCATCGGCTTCGGGATATCCATCGGCAAATCCATTGCCGGCGAGGAGCGGAAGCTCTATGTTTCGCCCGACATCGGCACCGACCCGGTGCTGGCTCCGGCGCTCCGTCAAGGAGCTTATGCTCAGGCCGAAAACTCCATTGCTCAGGTGGAAGCCGCCAACCAGGAAGCCGGTGGCCTTGTGGCCCCCATCACCACGGCGTCGGGAGCGTATAACTTCCTGACCACTTATGCGCCGGATAGAACCGAGGATGCGGCCGCTTTCAAGGCATTGTCCGATCAGGGGCTGGAGACTCCGGAGCAGATTTCCGCGGCCCAGGCCGCCCGGTATGCCGGCCAGCCCGCCGTGGACCATGGCGCCCACGTCGAGGCGGAGGTCGAAGACGAGATCAATTATTCATTCAACTTCGGTGTGATGTACAAGCCCGTCGACGCCTTTACCCTGGGCCTGACCTACCGAAGCCGGGCCAATGCCGATTTCGAAGGCGATCTCAAGAAAAATGGATTGAAAGTCGCCGATATCAGCCTCGACTACGACCATCCCGACCAGGTTCAGATCGGTGTCCGATACGTGCCCCAATCCTATAAAGATCTGTCCTTCGAGGCCGACCTCGTCTGGACCAACTGGAACATCAACGATGTTCAGGCCACTAGCTTTGATCCCTACCTGGATATCGAAGTCGTGGAGGGCCAGGAGCCGGTCCGAAAATATGAGTCCGTCTATCGCCGGGACTGGGAGGACACCAAACAGGTCCGGATCGGAGTCCAATGGAAAGCCTCCGATATCCTGACGCTTCGGGGCGGCTATTTCTACGACCCGACCCCGATCCCGGACGACACGCTGGACCTCATGTGGGCGGATGCCGACAAGAAAACCTACTCCCTGGGAGCGGGGCTCGATCTCGGCAACTGGACCCTGGATACCGTCTTTCAATATGTGGACATTGAAAAAGCCAGATATCTGGGGGGTGAAAGCGAGAACCTCAACAGCAGCTACGAAGGAACCGGCGTCCATCGCGAGGTGAGCCTCGAGGCCGACGGTCATCTCTGGGGACTGGGCCTGACCCTCAGCTACGCCTTTTAGGCCATTTTTCCCTGGTTTTGGGAAAGACCTCCGAGGTTTTG
>CAZWGY010000237.1:0-7193 GCA_964633575.1 uncultured Desulfobacteraceae bacterium | reverse complement strand
CAACCCCCCGTGGTTGCCCTCGACTGAGCACTCAGTCCTCAGCACTCAGTTTTCATGCACGGGGGTGTTCGTGGTCCCTGACCCGATCATGAGGGTTTATCTTGACCGTTTCGTCCCAGATCGGCATCCATGCCGGATTGGCACGGAACCCGACTCGCCCCTTCCAGCCGATCCCATGCCAATCCGGCACGATTCCAGTACCCGGCGCCCGACCCCCAGCGCTTTCCCAAATCCAATATATTCACTTTAAAACAAACAGATTATAAGGATATCCACATCCTTTATCCACAATGGCACAAATCGTGCTGTTAGCCCTACTATGGATATGCCGGGGCTGTTAGACCTAAGCCCCCTATCCACATTCCCTGTAATAAATGCAGGAAGCGGGCCGTGCTCCCTGACGATCCCACGCCCCTGCTCCTGGGAGCGCGGGCTTCCAGCCCGCCATGCGGGCGAGACGCCCGCGCTCCCAGGGGCGGACACGCGGGTCCGCCCCTACGATACTGACCACTGACCACTGACCACTAATCGGAAGGAGGTCCGAGATGAACATACTTATTGTCGATGACGAACGGGATCAGGTGGAGAGCCTGGCCCGAGGCTTGCGAAAGCAGAAGTTTTTTGTGCTGGAGGCCCATGGCAGCCAGGAGGCTCTGGAGCACCTGGAGAGTCCCAGCAACCGGGTGGATATGGTTATCACCGACTATGCCATGCCGGATATGGACGGTCTGGAGTTGCTCAAGGAGATCCGGTCCCGTTACGACTATATCCCGGTGATCATCATGACCGCTTACGGGAACAAGGACCTTATCATCGAGGCCATCCGGAACAGTTGCGACTCCTTTATCGAAAAGCCCTTTACCCTGGATGGGCTCCTGACGGAGATTGATCGGGTCCGCGAGGTTCTCGATCATCAGACCGGGGCTCATCCGCTTTTCAAGCTCCTGCCCCGGATCATCCACCAGCTCAACCGGCCGCTGATGATCATCAAGGGCAACGCGGAGCTGTCTTTGCTTCACCTGGATAACCCGGATGTCCTCCGGCGATACATCACCCGGATCATGGGGGCGGTGGAGCGGATCGACGCCATCAACCGGCAGCTTCTGACCTTGTCGAGCCAGGAGGAGCGGCGGCGGCCGGAAGAGCCCGAAAAACGTCTCGCCTCGATTCGGTAAAGATGATATCCTGCCGCCACGGTCCGCCGCGTCACGGCGGACGCGGATAACCTCTACCCGTGGATATCGTTGGCACGATGAAACAGCTCGAGTTTTACGAAAAACAGAAGATTGCCGACTCCCTCGGCGATCTGCCCCTCTTCGCCCGGCTCAGCGCCGCGGAGATGCGGTTTATTGTCCGGCATGTCCATATCTTCAGCCTCGAGACCGGGGACACCATCTTTGAGGAGGGCGAGATCGGCAACTGCATCTGCTTTGTGATCGAAGGGATCCTCGACGTCATTAAAAAGTCGATGGCCGGCAACAGCGTGGTGATTGCGTCTTTGACCAAGGGCAGCACCATCGGCGAGATGGCGGTGATCGACGATTTTCCCCGGTCGGCCACGGTCCGGGCCCGGAGCGAGGCGACCCTGGTCACCTTCACCCGTGACGAGTTCGACCGGATTCTGGAGCGGCAGCCGGAGCTGGGGATCAAGCTGCTCCGGGGGATCGCCCGGATTCTCTCCGTCCACCTCCGGAAGACATCGGAAAAGCTCTCCGACCTGATGCTCCCCCTTTACCTCTATTAGCCCACCCAACCGGAGCAGGCCCATGACCCCGATTTCCTGGACTTTTCCCTATCCCACCCGCCGGATGCCGGTCTTCGCCGATCAGGCCGTGGCCACCTCTCAGCCCCTGGCGGCGGCCGCCGGCCTTCGGGCTCTGGCGGCCGGGGGCAACGCGGTGGACGCGGCCCTGGCGACGGCCATTACCCTGACCGTGGTGGAGCCCACCAGCAACGGCATCGGGAGCGACGCTTTCGCCCTGATCTGGGACGACGGCCGGCTTCACGGGATCAACGGGTCGGGCCGGTCCCCGGCCGGGTGGACCCCGGAGCGGTTCGGCGGGCTGACGGGGATCCCCCCGTTCGGCTGGGACTCGGTGACGGTGCCCGGCGCGGTGGACGTCTGGACCCGGTTGTCGGCCCGGTTCGGCCGCCTGGCCTTTGCCGATCTCTTCACCCCCGCCATCCACTACGCCCGGGACGGGTTTGTGGTCTCTCCGGTGACGGCGGCGGCCTGGGCCGCCTGGCCCGAGCCGGACAACCGGCTCCCCGGATTCGTCCGGACCTTTCTTCCCGACGGCCGAGCCCCGTTGCCCGGTGATCGGTTCCGCTGCCCGGACCAGGCTGAAACCCTGGCGGCCATTGCCGACAGCCGGGGCGAGAGCTTCTACCGGGGGGACCTCGCCCGGCGGATCGTCCGCCAGGCCGAAGCCGAAGGGGGCGCCATGACCCTCGCCGACCTGGCCGATCACGAAGCCGACTGGGTGACGCCGATCGCCGTTGACTACCGCGATGTCCGGCTCCACGAGATTCCGCCCAACGGCCAGGGGATCGCCGCCCTGATAGCGCTCGGGATTTTATCCCATTTCGATCTTCCGGCCCTGGCGCCCGACTCGGCCGACGGCTTCCATCTCCAGATCGAGGCCATGAAGATCGCCTTTGACGAAGTCGCCCGCCATCTGGCCGACCCCGACCACATGACGGTCTCCCCTCAAGAGCTCACCGCCCCGGAGGTCCTGGCCGGCCATGCCCGAACGATCCGGATGGACCGGGCCGCCCCGGTCGGCGGGTCGCCGCCGGCCGAACCGGGAACCGTTTACCTCACCGCCGCCGACGCCGACGGAATGATGGTCTCCTACATCCAGTCCAACTTCGCGGGGTTCGGGTCCGGAGTGGTGGTCGAGGGGACCGGGATCAGCCTCCAGAACCGAGGCGTCGGGTTTTCCCTGACCCCCGGTCATCCCAACCAGGTCGGCCCCCGGAAACGGCCTTTCCACACCATCATTCCCGGCTTCGTCACCCGGCTCGACGGGACCCCGTTGATGAGCTTCGGGGTCATGGGCGGCCACATGCAGCCCCAGGGCCATGTCCAGATGATCGTCCGGATCGCCGATTTCGGCCAGAACCCCCAGGCCGCCTGTGACGCCCCCCGCTGGCACGTCTGTTCGGACGGACGGGTGGCCGTGGAGCCGGAATTCGACCCGGCGGTCATCGAAGATCTCTCCCGCCGGGGGCACTGGATCGACACCACCCCGCCGCGGTTCGGGTTCGGCGGAGCCCAGTTGATCCTCAGACTGGATTCCGGCGGCTATTGCGCCGCCTCGGACGGCCGGAAGGACGGGATGGCCATGGGGTTTTAGGGCCGTCTCCACCGCTTTTAGTCACCGCTTGTCAAAATTCCCAGCCCCCGCTACCGAAAACGCCTCCGAAAGGACACGCCGGACCCATGACCGCCGCCGCTGACACCCACTCCCAGATGGCCGGGTTCATCTGGTCCATCTGTAACCTCCTGAGGGGGCCGTACAAGCGCAACGAATACCGGAAGGTGATCCTGCCGCTGACGGTCCTCCGGAGGTTCGATTGCGTTCTGGAGCCGACCAGGGAAAAAGTCCTCGCCGCCTGCCCGAAGCTCGAAGGCCAGAGCGAAAACATCCTCCGGCCCAAGCTCTGCTCGATCACCGGCACCCAGTTTTTCAACACCTCGAAGCTCGACTTCGCCCGGCTCCTCGACGATCCCAACCAGCTCGCCCCCAACCTCAACAGCTACATCACCGCCTTTTCCGAAAACGTCCGGCAGATCATGGAGCGGTTCGACTTCGGCCAGCATATCCAGCGGATGGCCGAAAAAAACCTGCTCTTCGAGGTGGTCAAGGCCTTTGCTCGGGTGGACCTCTCCCCAGACCGGATCGACAACATGCAGATGGGCTACATCTTCGAGGAGCTCATCCGGATCGGGGCCGAGCAGGCCAATGAGGAGGCCGGGGAGCACTTCACCCCCCGTGAGGTCATCTGGCTCATGGTCAACCTGCTCCTTTCCGACGAGCCGGACCTGGCCAAAAGCCACATCGTCAAGACCATCTACGACCCGGCCTGCGGCACCGGCGGGATGCTCTCACTGGCCAAGCACTTCATCCAGAAGTACAACGCCGACGCCCGCCCGATCCTCTTCGGCCAGGACTGGAACGACGAAGCCTTTGCCATCTGCAAATCGGACATGATGCTCAAGGGCGAGGACGCCGACAACATCAAGCTCGGGGACATCTTCGCCGGCGACGGCTTCCCCCGGATGGTCTTCGACTACATGCTCGCCAACCCGCCCTTCGGGGTCTCATGGAAGCAGCTCCAGCGGTTCATCGAAGGGGAGCACCGGACCCTGGGATACGACGGGCGGTTCGGAGCCGGCCTCCCCCGGGTCAACGACGGCGCGCTCCTCTTTCTCCAGCACATGATCTCCAAGATGCGGCCGGCCGGGGACGGCGGAAGCCGGATCGGGATCGTTTTCAACGGCTCGCCGCTCTTCACCGGGGACGCCGGGTCCGGGGAATCCGAAATCCGCCGGTGGATCATCGAAAACGACTGGCTCGAGGGCGTGGTAGCCCTCCCCGATCAGCTCTTCTACAACACCGGGATTTCCACCTACATCTGGATCGTCACCAACCGCAAAGCCGACCATCGCAAGGGGAAAATTCAACTGGTGGACGCCCGGCGGTTCTGGGTCCCCATGCGGAAAAGCCTCGGCAACAAACGCCACCAGATCGGTGACGGAGACGACGGCCGGCCCGACCAGATCGGGTGGATCACCCGGATCTACGGCGACTTCAAGGACAACGACACCCGAACCGTCCCGGTCAACGGCGGGAAGGAAGAGATCGTCGTCAGCAAGGTCTTCGACAACGCGGACTTCGGCTACCGCAAGATCACCGTGGAACGGCCCCTGAGGCTGAATTTCAGGGCATCCGATGACCGGATCGCACGGATCGAAACCGAGACCGCGTTCAAAAACCTGGCCGTCAGCCGAAAAAAAGGCGAGGACGCCCGACAAAAGGCTGTCGATGCCGGAGCGGCACGGCAGGCGGCGATCCGAAACCTCCTGGCGGAGCTGGCCGAAGAGACCGGAGAGCGGGTCTATGGAGACCGGGATCGGTTCCTGAAGGCGCTCAAGGCAGCATCCAAACGGCTTGACCTGAAGCTGACCGCCGCCGAGCAAAAAGCCGTCCTGTCCGCGCTCAGCGACCGGGACGAAGCCGCCGAAATCCGTCGGGACCGGAAGGGAAACCCGGAGCCGGACACCGAGCTCCGGGACACCGAGATCGTCCCCCTGAAGGAGGATATCGAGGCGTATTTCGAACGGGAGGTCCGGCCCCACGTCCCGGACGCCTGGATCGACCATGACAGGACACGGGTCGGATACGAAATCCCCCTGACCCGCCATTTCTACCGGTACGAGCCGCCCCGGCCCCTCGAAGAGATCGACGAGGACCTGAAGCGGATCGAAAAGCGGATCGTGGCCATGCTCCGTGAGGTGGTGGCGTGACCGGCCCGCCGACGCTATCCGACGTCCACAAGGAGTTCGAGACCCTCCCGAAACGGCGCTATCAAGCCTATCCGAGCTATAAGGACTCGGGCGTGGAGTGGTTGGGGAAGATCCCGGGGCATTGGGAGGTGAAGCGATTGAAGTATTTATCGCGCATCAACCCAAGTCAGTCAGAAACCAGAGGGCTGCGTGATGATTATGTCGTAAGCTTTGTACCTATGGAGGCGGTTTCAGAATATGGAGGACTGCACCTTGAGCAAACAAGGCGTTTAGGAGATGTCAAAAACGGCTTTACATATTTCCGCGAGGGCGATGTTGTTGTAGCCAAAATCACTCCATGCTTTGAAAACGGAAAAGGAAGCATCGCACACGGGCTGACTCAGGGTATTGCATTTGGTACGACTGAACTTCACGTTCTACGCCCTTTAACATCGATTAACGGGAATTTCATTTTTTATTTGACCATAAGTCATGCGTTCAGGTTGCTTGGCGCATCAGAAATGTATGGCGCTGGAGGTCAAAAACGAGTTCCAACTGAGTTCGTTAGAAATTTTTGGACGGCGCTTCCTCCTGAAAGAGAACAACATGTCATCGCCAGCTTCCTCGACCACCAAACCCAAAAAATCGACGACCTGATCTCGGCCAAGCGCGAATTACTGGCGTTGCTGAAGGAGAAGCGCCAGGCCGTCATCACCCACGCCGTCACCAAGGGGCTTGATCCGAATGTCAAGCTCAAGCCGTCCGGAATTGATTGGCTTGGGGATGTGCCGGAGCATTGGGGTATTGTGAATTTTAGGCGTATTATTTCACAACTTGAACAAGGGTGGAGTCCTGTAGCAAGCAACTATCCCGCTATCGATGGAGAAGAAGGTGTTTTAAAGTTGAATGCTGTACATAAAGGGAAATTTTGCCCAAAAGAAAATAAGGCGCTTGAAGATATTCCGAAAAAGCCGTCTGTAATCAAACCTGAGTATGGCGATCTGTTAATTACCAGATCGAACACTCCTCAGCTTGTTGGTGATGTTTGTGTCGTTAAGTCTAATTATCCCCAGTTAATCATATCAGATCTGATATTTAAGATAAAACTCACATCGGAAACTGAGCCACGCTTCGTCTGTTGGTTTTTTCTTTCTTCTTGTGGTCGAGCACAAATTGAAACTTATGCACGCGGATCAAGTGAATCAATGGTTAAGCTTGGACAAAACCAAATAAGGCGTTGGATGCTTCCACTCCCCCTAAAAGATGAACAAATAATCATTTCTGATTATCTTGATGCGGAAACCTCCCAAATGGATAATTTATCGACAGAAATCCAAACCGCCATCACCAAGCTCCAGGAATATAGAACGGCCTTGATTTCCGCCGCCGTTACCGGCAAAATAGACGTTCGAGGGTATGGGCCGTATTAAGGAGGTGGTTACATTCGCACTGTAATTGATACAAATATCTTGTATTCGGGGCTGAATTCAAAACGCGGCGCATCCCATCAAGTTTTGCGAGCAATTTTTCACAAAAGAATTCAGCCTGTGGTATCGGTTGCGCTTTTGTTTGAATATGAAGCTGTTTTAAAGCGAAATAATGAACAGCTTAATTTGAAACACTCAGACACTTGAGAGTGCCAAGTTCTCTGGCCTCCAACATTTTTTTGTGGACATCAGGC
>CAZWGY010000236.1:0-7203 GCA_964633575.1 uncultured Desulfobacteraceae bacterium | reverse complement strand
TTGACGACCATGGCCACCGCCTCGCCGCCGCCGAGGCAGAGTGAGGCCAGGCCGGTGGTTTTCTCCCGGCGGATCATTTCGTGGATGAGGGTGACCAGAACCCGGCAGCCCGATGCTCCGATGGGATGCCCGAGGGCCACCGACCCGCCGTTGACGTTCACCCGGTCCGGGTCCAGGGACAGCTCTTTCAAGATGGCCACCGTGGAGCCGGAAAACGCCTCGTTGATCTCGAAAAGATCGACCTTATCGATGGAGATCCCCTCTTTCTCCAGACACTTGGGGATGGCCCAGATGGGGGCCACGAGGACGTAGCGCATGTCGATCCCGTAGGATGCCTGGGCCCCGATGGTCGCCAGGATCTCGCAGCCCAACCGGTCGGCCGTCTCCCGGGCCATGACCACCACGGCGGCGGCCCCGTCGCTGATGATGGAAGCGTTGCCGGCGGTCCCCCGTCCGCCCGGTTTAAAGGCCGGGGGCATCTTGGCGAGGATCTCGTAGTCGGTGGGCCGAGGGCATTCGTCCACGTCAAAAATTTTGACGCCGCCTTTTTTCTGAGGGATCTCGATGGGCAGGGTCTCCGCCTGAAACCGGTTTTCGCCGATGGCCTCCATGGCCCGGCGGTAGGATTCGGCCGCGTAACGGTCCTGGTCCTCCCGGCTCACGTCGTAGCGTTCGGAACACAGCTCGTTGGACATCCCCATGTGAAAGTCGTTGACGTGGTCCCAGAGACCGTCGAATACCATGTGATCCTGGATGGCGCCGGGCCCCATCCGGTAGCCGTACCGGGCCTTTTTTAGAAAGTAGGGGGCTCCGGACATGCTCTCCATCCCGCCGGCCACCACGACGTCGGCATCGCCGGTCTGGATGGCCTGAGCCGCGAGCATGACTGATTTCAGGGAGGAGCCGCAGACCTTGTTGACGGTGATGCACTCGGCCGCCCAGGGCAGCTCGGCCTTCACCGCCGCCTGCTTGGCCGGGTTCTGGCCGTAGCCGCAGGGCAAAACCTGCCCCATGATCACCTCGTTGACCGCGTCCGGCGCGATCCCGGCCCGGTCCACGGCCGCTTTTATGACCCGGCCGCCCAGGTCGGTGGCCCCGATCCGGCTGATGGTGCCGCCGAAGCTCCCCAAGGGGGTTCGGACGGCGCTGACGATGACTGCTTCTCTCACTGGATTCACCTTTAAGTCCTTGGGTTTGAGGGTGACGGGGCGCCGGAATCCCGGCCATGCCCCTACATGTTCCGCCGATACTTGCCGCCCACGTCATAGAGGGCCTGGGTGATCTGGCCGAGGCTGCACGTTTTTACCGTCTCCATCAGCTCGGCAAAGATGTTGCCGCCCGAAAGGGCCACCTTCTGGAGGCGAGCCAATGCGTCGGGGGCCTCGTCGGCGTGTCTTTCCTGAAAATCCTTCAGCCGGCGGAGCTGGGACTGCTTTTCCGGCTCGGTGGCCCGGGAAAGCTCCACGGCCACCTCGGAAAGGTCGTCATCGTCGGCGTCCGGGTCCCGGAAGGTGTTGACGCCGACAATGGGCAGCTCGCCGGTGTGCTTCCGCATCTCGTAGTGGATCGACTCCTCCTGGATCTTGCCCCGCTGATACCCGGTCTCCATGGCGCCCAGAACCCCGCCCCGCTCGGTGATCCGGTCGAACTCCACGAGGACCGCTTCTTCCACCAGGTCGGTGAGCTGCTCCACGATAAAGGAGCCCTGGAGCGGGTTTTCGTTCTTTGCCAGACCCCACTCCCGGTTGATGATGAGCTGGATGGCCAGAGCCCGGCGGACCGACTCCCCGCTGGGGGTGGTGATGGCCTCGTCAAAGGCGTTGGTGTGGAGGCTGTTGCAGTTGTCGTAGATGGCGCACAAGGCCTGGAGCGTCGTCCGGATGTCGTTGAACTGGATGTCCTGGCTGTGGAGCGACCGGCCCGAAGTCTGGATGTGGTACTTGAGCATCTGAGATCGCGGCGATGCCCCGTACTTCTCCCGCATGGCAATGGACCAGATCCGCCGGGCCACCCGGCCGATCACCGTGTATTCCGGGTCCATCCCGTTGGAGAAGAAAAAGGAGAGGTTCGGGCCGAAGTGATCGAGGTCCATCCCCCGGGAAAGGTAGTACTCGACGTAGGTAAACCCGTTGGACAGGGTCAGGGCGAGCTGAGTGATCGGGTTGGCCCCGGCCTCGGCAATGTGGTACCCGGAGATGGAGACCGAGTAAAAGTTCCGGACATTGTGCTCCATGAAAAATTCCTGGATGTCCCCCATCATCTTCAGGGCGAACTCGATGGAGAAGATGCAGGTGTTCTGCCCCTGGTCCTCCTTCAAAATATCGGCCTGGACGGTCCCCCGGACGTTTTCGAGCACCTTTGCCCGGATCTCGTCGTATTCTTCCGGTGACGGGTCCCGTTCCGCCTCGGCCTTAAAGGCTTCGACCCGCTGGTCGATGGCGGTGTTGAAGAACATCGCCAGCATGATCGGGGCCGGGCCGTTGATGGTCATCGAGACGGAGGTGGTCGGAGACCGGAGCTCAAAGCCGCCGTAGAGAACCTTTACGTCGTCGAGGGTGCAGACGCTCACCCCGGAGGTCCCCACCTTCCCGTAGATATCGGGCCGGGAGTCGGGGTCGTAGCCGTAGAGGGTCACCGAGTCAAAGGCGGTGGAAAGCCGCTTGGCCTCCGATTCCGACGACAGGAGCTTGAACCGCCGGTTGGTCCGGGCCGGGTCGCCCTCCCCGGCGAACATCCGGGTCGGGTCCTCGCCCACCCGCTTCAGGGGAAAGACCCCGGCGGTGTAAGGGAAGTGGCCGGGAAGGTTCTCCCGCCGAAGCCAGCGGTAGAGCTCGCCTGGATCGTCGAAACGGGGCAGGGCGATCTTGGGGATCATCTGGTGGGACAGGCTTTCGCTGGCGGCCGGCACCCGGATCTCCCGGTCCCGGACCGTATAGACGATCTCTTCGCCGCGATACTGGTCGGCGACCGCCGCCCATCCATCCACCAACCGGCGGGTCTCATCCTGGAGGGCCGCCTCGGCCTTGTGGACCTCGGCCTTGAGCCGGGCGATGAGCTGTTCGGTGTCCCCGGTCAGGGCGTCTTCCCCGCCGAGGGCCTCGACGGTCGCCTTTAAATGCCAGACCTGGCGGAGGGCCTCGGCCTGAGCCTCGGTCTCCGCGTGATAGTTTCGGACGGTCTCGGCGATCTCGGCCAGATACCGGGTCCGTTCAGGCGGGATGATGATGGTCTTCGATGCGGATGCCCGGCCATCGGGCCGGGGAAGGCGGGACTCGAACCGGACCCCGGTCTTTTCCGCCACCGAGTCGAAGAGGGCATGGTAGAGTGCGGTCACCCCGTCGTCGTTGAACTTCGAGGCGATGGTTCCGTAAACCGGCATCTCCTCGGCGGCCCGGTCAAAGGCGTTCCGGTTCCGCTGGACCTGCTTCCGGACATCCCGGAGAGCGTCCTCGCCCCCCCGTTTTTCGTACTTGTTCACCACCACCAGGTCGGCGTAGTCGAGCATGTCGATCTTTTCGAGCTGTGAGGCGGCCCCGAACTCGGCGGTCATGACGTAGATCGAGAGGTCCACGTAATCGACGATCAGCGAGTCGCCCTGGCCGATCCCGGCGGTTTCGGCGATGATCAGGTCGTAGCCGGCGGCCTTCAGAACCTCGACCCCCTCCACCAGGGCGTCGGGGATTTCGGTGTGAGACCGCCGGGTGGCCAGCGACCGCATATAGATCCGGGGGTTGTCGATGGCGTTCATCCGGATTCGGTCCCCGAGGAGCGCTCCGCCGGTCTTCCGCCGGGACGGGTCCGCGCTGATGATCCCGATCCGGATCTCCGGCTGGTCGTGGAGCATCCGAAGGATCAGCTCGTCGGTCAACGACGATTTCCCCGCCCCGCCGGTCCCGGTGATTCCGATCACCGGAACCGACCGGTCTCCCGCCAGCCGGGCGAGCTCCTCGCGGATCGATTTCAGGCGGCCGTCATCCAGGCTCTTGGCCCGCTCGACGGCGGTGATGAGCCGGGCCACCATCGGCTTGTTGTCGGGAGAAAGGTCGGCCAAATCGATCCCGTCGTCACCGACGGTGGGGAAGTCCATCTGCTCGAGCATGTGGTTGATGATCCCCTGGAGCCCCACCCGGGCCCCGAATTCCGGGGAGTAGATCTTGGTGACGCCGTAAGCCTCAAGCTCCCGAATCTCCTGGGGGACGATCACGCCGCCGCCGCCGCCGAAGACCCGGATGTGGTCAACTCCTTTTTCCCGGAACAGGTCAACCATGTACTTGAAAAACTCGACGTGGCCACCCTGATAGCTCGACACGGCCACCCCCTGGGCGTCCTCCTCGATGGCCGCTTCGACGATCTCCACCACGGAACGGTTGTGGCCCAGATGGATGACCTCGGCCCCGCTGCTCTGGAGAATCCGGCGCATAATGTTAATGGAGGCGTCATGACCGTCGAAAAGGGATGTGGCCGTGACCACCCGGATGTGATGCGTGGGGTTGTAAACCGCTACCGGCGCATTCATGCCTCACTCCTTTGATTTGGATCGGTGAATTGTCCCGTGGCTTTGCCGAGAATAAACTCGGTCTGAAGCCGGATATATTCGTCAATGCTGTAATGGCGCCCCAGAAACCACCGCCGGAAAGTCCATGTATGGCCGAGAACCGAGATGTTGTGGGCCACCAGCTCCAGAGTCCGGTCGTCCATGGGCGGCAGAACCCCGGCGCTGGTGAGCCGGACGAGGACCTTGAAGAAAATCCCCGTGATGTTGATCTCGTTTTCCAGGATCTTGTTCCGCCATTGGGCCGGCAGGGACCGGGTTTCCTGATAGATGAGCAAAATGGGGTCGCACATCCGATGGCAGACGGTAAAGTAGGCCCGGATCACCTCGCCGAGGGCATCCGGCCCGTCGCCGGTCCGGGCGAGGGCATCGGCCACGCCCCGCTCCACCTCGGCATGGATGGCGTCGCAGACAAGATAGAGGACATCTTCCTTGCAGGCGACATATTCGTAAAGGCTTCCAATGGAAAAGCCGGCAGCCCGCGCGATCTCCCGGGTGGTGGTCTTGTGGAATCCCTTTTCGATGAACAGCGGAACGGCGGCATCCACGATCTGTCGCCGACGCCGCCGGACGAGGTCGGGGTTTTTGATCTGCGTCGGGATATCCTTGGACCGTTGCGCCGTCATGGTGCGTTTGCCTCGGTATGGGGTTGTGGCCGTCAGAAAGCGGATGCCCGATATGAACGAGCGCTCAGTCAGTACCCCTACCATGGCCGGCTTGCCCTGTCAACGGGTTTCCCCGCCCCCCTATCGTGGGGCCGGCATCGTGGGGGCGGTTCGCGAACCGCCCCTACAGAAGCCGCCCGCCGGCCTCCGAAAACCCGGAAAATCCGTTTGACAAGCCTTCCCCTGGTGCGTATTATCGCCCGCTTGTTTGATCGAGCGCTCGTTCATCAATCGAGCCGATTATCCAGGCAATGCAATTCCAAAGGAGAGAGGATGGATCTGACGACCCCGAACATGACCGATTACGACAAAACCTACCGGGAGTTCACCTGGGAGGTCCCCGAATACTACAACTTCGCCGGAGACGTCATCGACCGGTGGGCCGAAGACCCGGACAAGCTCGCGATATGGTGGGTGGACGACGAGGGCAACGAGGAAAAGCGGACCTTCCGTCAGTTGAGCGACGCCTCATGCCGGCTGGCCAACGTCCTGACCGGGGCCGGGATCGGCCAGGGGGACGTGGTGATGGTGATCCTGCCCCGGAACATCGAATGGTGGGAGACTTTCACCGCCTGCATCCGGATGGGCGCACTCCTCGCCCCCGGCACCACTCAGCTCACCCCCAAGGACCTCGACTACCGGGCCAACACCGCCCAGGCGGCCTGCATCATCACCAACGCCGAGATCGCCGCCAAGTTCGACGAAGTGGCCGACCGGTGCCCCACCGTCAAGGCGAAGGTCATTATCTCCGAACCCCGCCAGGGCTGGACGTTTTACACCGACGCCGTAAACGCCGCTTCGGACCAGTTTACGACCGCCCGGACCAGAAGCGACGACAACTGCTTGGTTTACTTCACCTCCGGGACCGTCGGAATGCCCAAGATGGCGCTCCACACTCACGCTTCCTACCCCATCGGGCACCAGGTGACCGGGAAATTCTGGCTTGACCTCAAGCCCGGCGACCTCCACTGGAACATCTCCGACACCGGCTGGGCCAAGGCGGCCTGGAGCTCCTACTTCGGCCCCTGGAGCCAGGGCGCGGCCCAGTTCATCCACCACACGAACCGGTTCGACCCCCAAAAGACCCTCGGGCTCCTCGCCGACTACCCGGTAACCACCGTATGCGGAGCCCCCACCATCTACCGGATGCTGGTCCTTCAGGACCTGAGCGGGTTTCGGTTCCCTCACCTTCGCCATTGCGTCGGGGCCGGCGAGCCTCTGAACCCGGAGATTATCGAGGTCTGGAAGGAGGCCACCGGGTGTACCATCCGGGACGGCTACGGCCAGACCGAGACGGTGCTCCTCTGCGGCTCCTTTCCCTGCATCGAGCCCCGGTTCGGCTCCATGGGCAAGCCGAGCCCCGGATTCGACCTCCAGGTGGTTGACGATGCCGGCAACGTCCTGCCCCCCAACACCGAGGGCGACATCGCCATCCGGGTCAAGCCGGAGCGGCCGGTGGGGCTTTTCAAGGAGTACTGGAAGGAGCCGGAACGGACCGCATCGGTTTACCGGGACGGCTGGTATCTCACCGGCGACCGGGCCTACGTGGACGACGACGGCTATTTCTGGTTCGTGGGCCGGGCCGACGACGTGATCCTCACCTCCGGCTACCGGATCGGCCCCTTCGAGGTGGAAAGCGCCCTGATCGAGCACCCGGCCGTGGCCGAATCAGCGGTGGTGGCCAGCCCCGACGAAACCCGGGGCGAGGTGGTCAAGGCCTTTGTGATCCTCGCGCCGGGCTATACCCCCGGAGATGATCTGGTCAAGGAGCTCCAGGACCACGTGAAATCAGTGACCGCCCCCTACAAGTACCCCAGAAAGATCGAGTTCGTCGATGTTCTCCCCAAGACCATCTCCGGCAAGATCCGACGGGTGGAGCTTCGGAACCAGGAGTGGAACCGCTAGCTCCGCGGATGTGCCGTCGGGGATCGCCCGGCCCATCAATTGAAACCGCCGCCCGGCCCTGCGCCGAGCGGCGGTTTTTTT
>CAZWGY010000235.1:0-7208 GCA_964633575.1 uncultured Desulfobacteraceae bacterium | reverse complement strand
CCAATTGTTCGGAAATAAATCTAAAATCTAAAATCTAAAATCAATAAGGAAAACCTCGGAGGTCTAAACTCCCTCTCCTTTAGGTGATGGGGCCGGAACGAACCACCGGGCCATCCGCCGCTCAGCCCAGCTTTCCCGGAAAAGATGATCCAGAAAGCCGCAATGGCCCCCGTACCGGGTCACCGTGACGCTCAGGGCGGGGGGACGGGCCAGGCGGGCGAGGTCGTCGGCGGGAATCACCGGATCGTCCGCGCTCAGGATGAGGTGGGACGGCACGGTGAGCTCCGAAAGCGCCGGGCCGACGATCGCGTAGCCGCTGAGATAGGCATCGGCCGTGGGAAAGCCCGTGTGGCCGGGGGCGAAGGCGTCGGTCATCTCCCGAAGGCTCCGGAACCGGCCGAGGTCTTCGATGTCGGCCAGATCGGGAAAAAGCTCCCGTTTCCGTCTGAGGGACCGGCGCCACTTCCGGAGAAAGTAGTCGTGGTAGAAGGCGGGACCGGTCTCCAGAACATCCATGGTCCGGACCGGGTCGAGAACCGGGCAGACGGCGACGGCCCGCCGGAGGGGAATCCCCGCCGCCGGAGCCCGGACCGCCACCCGGAGAGCGAAATTCCCGCCCAGGGAAAAGCCTCCGAGAAAGAGATGCCGATGGGCCAGGCAATCCGCGACCGTTTTAACGGCGTCCACCACCTCGTCGATCCGGCAGGCGTGGAAGAGGCCCCGGTTGAGATGGTGAGTGGGGCCGTGATCCCGGAGGTTGAGCCGGAAGACGTCGAAGCCCCGGCTGAAGAGATGGCCGGCCGCCGAGACCAGGTAGAGGGAGTCGGCGCTGCCCTCCCAGCCGTGAATGAGGACCGCGAGGTCCCGGGGCCGGTCCCCGTGGGCCGCGTGGAGGCCCATGAGCCGGACGCCGGTGCCGCGGTCGAGGATCCTCGGGACGCTCCGATCCAGAACCGCCCGGCAGCGGCGGCGGACCGCCGGCCGGCGGAGGCCGATGCTGGCGAGGACCGACTGAAGGTGGCGGTGCCGGAGGAGCGGTGGAGGATGAAACGGGGCGGTAGTCGATGTCAACGGGTCTGGAAACATGGTCGGTGCGCGGTCTCGATTTTCGGACATGGCCATCCCGGCGACGGCCCCAAACGGAGTACCATAGCGCCACGCCGGCCCGGCGTCAATGGCCGTAAGGGGCGTTCGTCGGGGGGATGCCGGCGGGCGAATCCAAAAATCCGTTTCAATTCGAGGCGATCCTTTGATATATTTCCCGTCTTGATAGGGAACGATCCTTTCGGATCGACGAGCTCTTATGGAAGCGCCCCATCGGCGTCGAATTCCCCCGCTCCGGGGGCAAGGAGTGATCATGAAGGCATTGGGCATCTGCATCGGCGCATCGACCATATCCACCGTCCAACTCGAATCGGCCGATCCGGGAAAACCGCCCCGGGTAACGGCTCATTCGACCCATCCCCATGACGGCGATCCCCGCCGGACCCTGGTTTCGGTGCTTTCCGACCTGGACCTCGGCGAGGTTGACCGGATTGCCGCCACCGGCCGTCGTTTCCGCCACCACGTCAACCTCTCTCAGATTTCGGAGACCGAGGCGGTGGAGCTGGCCTACCGGTTTTCCCGACCGCCGGGGGTCCAGTGCCCCGCCGTCGTTTCGGCCGGCGGGGAGACGTTCATGACCTACGTCCTGAGCCACGTCGGGGGGAAGGGGCAGGTGGCCAACGTGATCACCGGGAACAAGTGCGCCTCGGGGACCGGGGAGTTCTTTCTTCAGCAGCTCCGCCGGATGGACGTCTCCATCGACGAGGTCCCTCACCTGGCCGACACCGACCAGGCCTACCGCCTTTCCGGGCGGTGCTCGGTCTTCTGCAAGTCGGACTGCACTCACGCCACCAACAAGGGCATCCCGGTGGGCCGGGTCACGGCCGGGCTCTGCCGGATGATGGCCAACAAGATCCTGGAGCTCTTGAAGAACATTGAGCGGCGGGACATCATGATCACCGGGGGGACGGTTCGGAACCCGATCATGATCCGGTATCTGAGCGAGCGGATCCCCGGCCTCGTGGTTCCCGAATCGGCGCCCTGGTTCGAAGCTCTCGGCGCCGCCCTCTGGGCTCTGGACCACGAGCCTCAGCCCTTCCCCGGTCTCGATGACCTGATCCTCCCGGATGCCGCTACCTTCGAGACCCTTCCGCCCCTTTACCGGTTCGAATCGATGGTCACCTTCAAGACGGTGGACCGGGATACGGTCCGGCCCGGCGACGAGTGCGTCCTGGGGCTCGACGTGGGATCGACCACCACCAAGGCGGTCCTCATGCGGCGGTCGGACAACGCCATGCTCGCCGATATTTATCTGAAGACCAACGGCCAGCCGGTGGAGGCCTCACGGAAATGCTACCGGTCGATTCTCGATCAGGTCCGGGCGGTCACCGACCCGGCCGGGATTTCGGTTACCGGGCTGGGGGTCTGCGGGTCGGGGCGGCAGATCGCCGGCCTCCACGCCCTCACCGACGGGATCATCAACGAGATCATCGCCCACGCCGCCGCGGCGGTCCATTTCGATCCGGAAGTGGACACCCTCTTCGAGATCGGCGGCCAGGACGCCAAGTACACCTATATCACCAACGGGGTTCCGTCGGACTATGCCATGAACGAGGCCTGCTCGGCCGGAACCGGCTCCTTTCTCGAGGAATCGGCCCATGAGACCCTGGGGATCACCATGGAAGCCATCGCCGACATCGCCCTCAGAGGGGAGCGGCCCCCCAACTTCAACGACCAGTGCGCGGCCTTTATCGCATCGGACATCAACACCGCCATCCATGACGGGGTCCGGCAAGCCGACGTGGTGGCCGGGCTCGTTTACTCGATTTGCATGAACTACGCCAACCGGGTCAAGGGGAACCGGCCGGTGGGAGAAAAGGTCTTCATGCAGGGGGGAGTCTGCTACAACCGGGCCGTCCCCCTGGCCATGGCCGCCCTGGTGGGCAAGCCGATCATCGTCCCCCCCGAACCGGGACTCATGGGAGCCTTTGGAGTGGCCCTCGAAGTTAAGACCCGGATGGACGCCGGCCTTCTCCCCGAAGACCGTTTCGATCTCGCCGAACTGGCCGACCGGGAGGTCCGCTACGGCCGGTCCTTCATCTGCAAGGGGGGCCGGGAGAAGTGCGACCGCCGGTGTGAAATCGCCCTCATCGAGCTGGCCGGGAAGAAGTTTCCCTTTGGCGGGGCCTGCAACCGGTATTACAATCTCCGGCACCGGATCGACCACGACATGACCGCCCTCGACGGGGTGGCGGCCCGCCAGCGGACGATCTTCGAGCCGGTTGATCTCCCGGCGCCCCCGGTCCGGGGCCGGATCGGCTTCAACCGGAGCTTTCTGGTCAACACCTATTACCCGCTCTACGCCGCCTTTTTCACGGCCCTCGGCTACCCGCCGGTGCTGCCGGATGAGCCATCCGAGGCGGGGATCGACCAGCGGGACGCCCCGTTCTGTTACCCGGCCGAACTGGCCCACGGGTTTTTCCACACCCTCCTCGGGACCGACCCGCCCCCGGACTTCATCTTTCTCCCCCATTTCAAAGCGGTCCCGTCGCTCAACGGCATCCCTCACGCCCAGGTCTGTCCCATCGTCCAGGGGGAGACCTTTTTTCTCCGGACCACCTTCCGGGAGTCGTTGGACGCTCTCTCGGAAAAAGGGGTCCGCCTGCTCACCCCGCTGTTGGACCTCACAAAGGGCGTCGGGGCGGCCCGAAACCCGCTGGTGACGACGGCCGTTGAAGAGATGGGGATCGACCGGGAGACGGCCGAGGCGGCCTTTACGGCGGCCATGGGGGTTTACGAGGATCGGATGCGGCGGATCAAGGCGGCCGGCCGGCGGGCCCTCGATGATTTGGAAGCCGACCCCGACCGGATCGGCGTCGTGGTCTTTGCCCGGCCCTACAACGGGTTTGCCGAAGAGGCCCACATGGGCATCCCCCGGAAGCTGGCATCACGAGGGGTCACCGTCCTCCCCATGGACTGTCTCCCCTTCGAGGGTGAGGTCCTCAAAGGCAACATGTACTGGGGGATGGGGCAGATCATCCTCATGGCGGCCCGGTTCGTCCAGCGCCATCCACGGCTTTTCGGCCTCTATGTCACCAATTTTTCTTGCGGCCCGGACTCCTTTATCATCGGTTACTTCCGTCAGATCATGGGGCGGAAGCCGGCGTTGACCCTGGAGCTGGACAGCCACACCGCCGACGCGGGGCTCGAAACCCGGATCGAGGCATTCCTCGACGTGGTCCACGCCTACCGGAGCCAGGTTCTCGGGACCGGCGCGCCGGCGGCCGCGACTTCCCCGTCGCCGGAGATGGCCCGGATCGTCACTGAAAACGGCAAGCTCCGGGTCCGGACCAGCGACGGCCGGAGCCTCGACATGGGCGACCCCCGGGTCTCCTTTCTCCTGCCCTCCATGGGCCGGTTCTCCTCGGAGGCCCTGGCCGCCGTCTTCCGGGCTTCCGGCTTTAACGCCTCGGCCCTGCCCCCGGCCGACAAAACCGCCCTGGCGCTCGGGCGGGCCAACACCTCCTGCAAGGAATGCCTCCCGCTCCTCCTGACCACCGGCTCTCTCCTCGACTACATCGAAAACCGGCGGCGGCCCGACGAGGTGGTGGTTTACTTCATGGCCACCGCTTCGGGACCGTGCCGGTTCGGGCAATATCTCACCTTTATCGGAAATCTGATCCAGCGGCGGGAGATCCCGGACGTGGCGCTTTTCACCCTGAGCGGTGAGGACAGCTACGCCGGAATGGGCGGTGACTTCGATCGGCGGGGCTGGTGGGCGGTGGTGATCTCCGACGTCATCGAGGACATCCGGTCGATGCTCATGACCGCCGCCCGGGACCGCGACGAGGCCATCGCGCTCCTGGAGACCCAGTGGCGGGCCATTTTGTTCGAGCTGGAGTACGGGAGCTTCAAGTCCATCGAAGCCCAGCTCGCCCGGACCGCGGAACGACTGGCCGCCATCCCGCTCCGGACCCCGGCCGATGAGGTCCCCCGGATCTGCCTCACCGGGGAAATCTTCGTCCGCCGGGATGATCTCTCCCGGCAGAATCTGACGACGGTCCTGGCCGACCGGGGCTTTGCCGCGGTCTGCTCGCCGGTGGCCGAGTGGGTTCACTACTGCGACTTTCTCTGGGAGCGGAACCTGGCCCAGTCGCCGATCTATACCAACCTGGGGGGCCGGCTGGCCGCCTATCTCAAGGCCCGGTTCACCGGGAAGACGGAGCGCCGGATCAAGTCGATCCTGGCCCGCTCCGGGCTGGTCCACGACGACCCCATCGATGTCCGGTCGATCATCGACGGCGCCATCCCCGACGTCAACCCGAACCTCACCTGTGAGACGATCCTGACGGTGGGAGCGGCCCTCACCGAAATCGTCTCCCACGCCTGCGGGGTCATCGCCATCGGCCCCTTCGGCTGTATGCCCAACCGGCTTTCCGAGGCCATCCTCACCCGGACCATGGTCCGGGACCGGCGGCTCCGGATCAACCCCACGGACGAGACGATCCGGGCCGCGCTGACCCAGATCGAGGACCTCCCCTTCCTGGCCATTGAAAGCGACGGCTCGCCGTTCCCTCAGCTCATCAACGCCAAGCTGGAAACCTTTCTTCTCCGGGCCGAACGGCTCCACCGGGAGATGGAGGCGGCGAGGGCGTCGGCCTGAGCTACCCCGTCAGGGTGATCAGGGCGGTCCCCAGGGCCATGAGGGCCGCCCCGCTGATCCGGAAGGCGATGTTGGTTTCCCGGAAGATCAGCTTCCCGTAGATCACCCCGAAGACCACGCTCAGCCGCTTCACCGAGATCATGTAGGATGCCTGGGTCAGGGAGATGGCCCAGCCGTGAAGCACCGCGTGGAGAAAAAAGAGCCCGCCGACGATCAAACCCCGGCCGGGGCGGGCCAGGAGCCGACGAAGGCGGATGCCCCGGACCAGCCGCAGGTAGATCAGGTAGCTCAGGGCAAAGCTCCCGAAAAAGAAGACGATAAAGAAGATCGGGGTGGAGTGGAGCATCCCCTTTTTCCCGATAACCGCCGTGATGCTGAAAAGCCCGGAGACCACCAGCATCACCCAGGAGCCGGTCTCCCGGAAGACCGCCTTGAGCGGGTCGAACAGCGACCAGCGCGCCGGGTCGATGTTCAGGATGTACCCGCCGGCGCAGAGGGTCAGGATTCCCGCCAATCCGCCGGCCGAGGGAACCTCACCCAGAAAGACGGCCCCCGTGACGATCATGAAGGCCGGAGTAAAGGCCAGATAGGGGACGGTCAGGGAGAGGGGCGAAATCTGGATGGCACGGGTATAGAGGACAAAGGCGACCCCGTTCAACGGGATGCTGGCGACGAAACAGACGGCGAAGGTCGCGTCCAGGGGCGGGACCGGAACAAGGAGGGCGGCGGCGACAAACAGGGGGAAACTGTAGGCCAGCGGGTAAGCGGCCATCTCGTAAACGTTCAGGTCGGAGAAAAACCGCTTGACCCCGGCCTCCTGGGATGAAACCGCCAGAGCGGTGGCCAGTGCCGGGAGAAACCAGACCGGCATCAGCGTCCCGGACCCGGCGCGGCGGAGTCAGCCCCCGTCATCATATCCGGAAAATACGGGGTTTGCCGTATTGATCGGCGGGGACGGATCGGCCATGATGGACGGTTAAGGGGCGGCCGTCGGCCCGGGCGCCGGACCCGGACCGCGCAACCCGTCGGAGCTTTGCCCCGGAGAATCCATGTCATCACGTTACCTTAAAATCGCCGCCGTTATCGGAGCCGTCGCCCTGGGCGCCGCCGGTGTCCTTTTCCTGGCTGATCGGTACGAATTCGCCGCCGCGGTCGCCCGGCTGGTGGCCTTTATCCGGGACCCCAAGGCCAACCCCTTCCTGTTTCTCGGGCTCATGGCGACCCTGCCGGTCATCGGGTTTCCCATCAGCCTTTTTCTGCTCTCGGCCGGGATCAAGTTCGGCGTGGCCTGGGGACTGATCATCAGCGCCGTCACCATGCTCGTTCATCTCCTGATCTCCCATCTCCTGGCCCGGCGGCTCCTGAGCCGCCCCATGGCCGCCCTGTTCCAACGCTTCGGCTATCGACTGCCCAAGGTGCCCCGGGACCGGGTGGCGCTCTTCACCTTCGTCTTCGTGGCGGTGCCGGGGCTGCCCTATGCCCTGAAAAACTACAGCCTGGT
>CAZWGY010000234.1:0-7245 GCA_964633575.1 uncultured Desulfobacteraceae bacterium | reverse complement strand
AACACCATGAACAACCCGAATTTTACCGTCACCATCGACGCCATCCGGAACGGCGTTATCGTCCCCGAAATCGACGTTTTTATTGACGTTAAAGATGCCATCACGGACGTATCAGAAGCGGGCTGGGAGATCGACACCCCGGACCTGCTCCAGACCAGCTACATCGTCCGGGACGGCCGCCGGGTCCTCGCGGTGGGCTACTATGCGCTCCCGTCCGAGGCCCTGGTGGAGGTGGCAACGGTCAAGCCCCTGCTGGTCTGGCAATTGGTCGAGACCGGGGAGACGATGATCCGGAACTATGAGGCTGAGTACCGCCGGATCATCGAGGCCAACGAGGGCATCCGGGAAAGCGAGGCCGCATGACACTGATTGCCCTAAAAAAATACATAGATGAAGTGGAACGGATGGGCTTGGACCCGATGACCGTTTACCGCCGGGGCGTCCAGTCCTACATGAAGCGGTCCGGCGGGGCTTACATCTGGTCCCTGAGCGATGGTGGGCAGGCCGAGCTTCTGGGATGGGTAACGGAAAACATCCGAGCCGAGCTGGTCCCCGGCAACATCCTGGAATTCGAGGTTTTCAACTCCAACCTGCGCAATGATGGAAACGCGATTTGCCTCATCCGGGTCTGGTGCGATGACCCCAGGAAACGCTGGCGTTATAGCTATAGATTGGCCCGACGGTTTTTGAAACACGGCGGGTATTTTTTCGATATTTACGGCCGTGAGTTCAATTTCGGCCCATGTTCGGTGGAGATGATTCCGGTCGTATAGGCGGGAGCGGCGGGGTGTTGGCAGCACCCCGCCGCCGGTCGGAATGGAAACAGGAACACGAAGGTACAAGGAGGTCTTAACACATGTTCAGCGAGAAGTCAACACGGGATGAAATCAGGGAGATACTTGACACCGGCGAGCTCTCGCAGGCCAGAATGGCCCGCGAGATCGGGATATCCGGTCCGGCCCTGTCGGGCTGGCTCAGCGGGAAATATACCGGAGACATGGACGGCATTGAGCGGAAGGTCGAGAAGTGGCTCAGTGTGCGCCGCCGCAAGACCGAGCAGATCGGGTCCATGCCCACCGCGCCGGACTGGGTGCCCACCCGGACCGCCGAAAAGATCCACGCCGCCGCCGCCTACGCTCAGATGAGCGGTGATATCGCCGTGGTTTACGGAGCGGCCGGCGTCGGCAAGACCCACGCCCTCCACCGCTACCAGTCCGAAAACCCCAACGTCTGGCTCACCACCATGACCGCCGCCCACCGGGGCGTCGGCCCGTCCCTCGAAGAGATCACCTTTTCCATCGGGCTCAAAGACCTGCCCATGCACCCGGCCCGGCTGCTCCGGGAGACCATCCGCCGGGTCCAGGGGACCGGCGGGCTCCTGGTGATCGACGAGGCTCAGCATCTGCTCCCCGGCGCCCTCGAGGCCATCCGGGCGATCCACGACGCTTCCGGCATCGGGATCGTGCTGTCGGGCAATGAGGCGGTCTATGCCCGGCTCACCGGCGGCACCCGGACCGCGACATTCGCCCAGCTCTATTCCAGGGTCGGGAAACGGCTCCGGCTGACCTCGCCCCTCCGGACCGATATCTGGGCCGTGGCCAGGGCGTTCGGGGTGGACGGGACGGACTGCAAGCCCATCTGCTACGACATCGGACTCAAGCCCGGCGGGCTTCGGGCCATCGTGAAAACCTGCCGGTTGGCGGGGATGTTCGCCGCCGGCGGGGCCATTGGCGAGGACCACATTCGGGCGGCATGGAAAGAGCTGTCCGATTCAACCGTTAAAGAGGAGGTGCGGGCATGATCCGGAACAAGTACGACTACATCAGGAAACGCTACAACGTCCCCGTCAAACACAACGGCCGGGTCAGGGTGGACGGCCGGATGGGAACCGTCCGGGATATCTGGGGCGCTCAGATACTGGTGATGCTCGACGGCGAATCGTGGTCCCGGTGCATGATGCCGGACGACCCGTCCATCGAGTATGAGCCCAAACGGACCGCGAAGCGCCTGGTCGATTCCATGGCCGGCCTTCCGTTCGGGGAGGTGTCCAATGGGTAGCGATATTCGCCGGCGCCAACTGGCCCGGATTCACATCCTCAAAAAGGAAACGGGCCTCGATGAGGACGACTACCGGGACCGCCTCGAATCCCTGACCCGGAAGCGGTCGGCCTCCGAGCTGAGTCATGAGGAGCTCAAGGCGGTGATCGACGATCTCCGGAAGCTCCGGGACGGCGATCCCAACAGACGGTGGGATCGGGACCGCCCCCGGATGCTCTGGGCCCCCACCGAGGGCGACCGGAGCAAGCTCCCCATGATGAGACGGATCGAGGCGATCCTGTCCGTCATGCACGAAGACTGGGCCTACGGGCACAAGCAGGCGTGGAAGACCGTCAAGCGCCACCGGCTGGAGTTTTGCAAGCCGTCCGAGCTCCAGAAAGTCATGATCGCCCTGGACAAGATCAGCCGCTGGCGGCACCAAAAACAGGAGGAGGCTAAAAAAAGTGCCGATTAACGGATTGGAAAGGTCGCCCTGTATCGACTGTAGATACAGGGACGCGGACAAGCTCAAGGGGAAGTGCGCGATGTGCGTCGATCCCATGACCTATTCGGACCAGGCTTACGGCCGTCCCGACCAGGTGAGGGCGAAATACCTGGCACCCCAACGCCGGCTGGAAAACATGCTCAGGTTTTCCGACAGGAAATGCGGGACCGACGGCTGCTCAAACACGGTTTCCGCCGAATCCCGTAACGGGATTTGCCAGCGATGCCGGGACAAAATCGCACGGGGCTATGACCCGACCGACGGGGCGCCGAGCGCCCGGCACGTCGAATTGGATGTGGGGGTTGAAATCCTGATCATGCACCGCGCCGGCTACCGATATGGCGAGATCGCCGAAAAATTCGGCCTATCCAAAAACGTCATCGGCCATTTCGTCAACGGCCAGGGCGCCTACAAGCAGCTCAGGGCGGAAGCGGACCAGCGGATTTTCCAGACCGGCCGGGCCGGCGAGCATCTCGGCAAGGTGGTGATCCATGTCTGATGCCGATCTGATGATCTATTGCCGGAAATACCATTGCTCCATGTACGCCCAAGCCTGCATCAACCGGCACAACTTCATGGTGGAAAGGCGAACAAAGGCGTTCAAGGATTATGACCCCGGATGTGTGGAGTGTGAACAGGTCCGGGAAAACCGAAAACTCCTGGAAGAATACAAAGCGAAGGAGAGGGACATGAGCGAAGACAAGGTGACGGGCATCACCGAAAAGTTTTGCCCGAGTTGTCAGCAAACATTGCCGTCGGAGAAATTCTACCGGGACGCCCGCCGCCCCACCGGGCTGTCGAGCTGGTGCAAGATTTGCCAGCGGAACGCCCAGAAGAAGCGGGATGAGGCGAAAAAGGAGGCGGAACGGCGGGCCGCCGCCCCGCCGCCGGACCAGCAGACTGACACGGGCGACCAGACCGAAACCAAAATCTGCACCCAGTGCGGCGAGGAAAAGCCCATCGGGGAATTCCATCGCGACTGGAAGCAGGGCCGGAAGAGCGCCTGCAAAGCCTGCCGCAACCACCGCACCCGCGTTTATGAGTCCAAGGTCAACGCCGGCCCGACCCGGGTGTCCGTTGATTTCAGCGGCTACGAGGGCATCCTGTCCGCGATCCGGCAGCAGGCGAAGGTGGAATTGAGGCACCCGGACCAGCAGATTATCTGGCTCCTGGCCAAACAACTCGAAAGGAGAGTTTCCTAATGGACGAAGGGATCAAGTGGGCCGGCGAGGCCCTCCGGAGGATCGGGGTCATTGAGACCCAGCTCGACGGCATCAAGTCCGACGCCAAGGCCCTGATCGACGAGATCAAGGCCGAAGCCGCCAAAGACGCCGAACCCTACCAGGCGGAGCTGGACGAGCTGGTCCAGGAGCTGACCGAGTGGGCCGAGGCCAACAAGGAACGGCTGACCGAGACCGGCAAGAAGTACGAAATCCAGGGGGCCGGCGAAGTGGGGTGGCGGTTCTCCACCTGGCTCCAGACGGCCGACGATAAAACATCATGGGATGGGGTCGCCAAGGCCCTGTACGATGTGGGGTTGACGGAAGCCCTCAACATCAAGATCACGGCCAACAAGGCGGCCCTGAAGAATTTCGACGACGACCGTCTCGAGCGGTTCGGGGTCGCCCGGTGCCGGGGCGACAAGTTCTACTACAAAGCCGCCCGGCCGGTCGCTGAATGAAGCTGCCCTGCCCCGCATGTGGGGCGGTTTGCTCGGCGGATGCGTGGGAGCAGGACGCCCACCGCCGCCGGGCCATCGCCCTGAGAGACCGGCTGCCCGCGCCCGTGGGGCCCGTGGCCCTGTCCTACATCGCCCTGTTTCGGACCCCCAGCCTGTCAACGAGGGGGCTGTCCTGGGCGCGGGTGGCAAAGCTGATGGAAGAGCTCCGGAGCCTGGTGACATCCGGGTCGGTTCAGGACAGAAACAAACCGGCCCGCCCCACCACTCCGGAGCACTGGGGGGAAGGCATCCGGCGGATGATCGATACGCCGCCCCGACGTCTTCCCCTAAAGGATCACAACTACTTGAAGGCCGTGGTTTGGGATATCGCGGACCAGGCGGACCGGAAAGCCGAATCGGACCGGAACCACAGGGAGCGGTTGACCGGCCAGATCAACCGGCCGAAAATGGAGGAGCCTGAGCAAATTGACCGGGAATGGATGCGGAAGGTTAAGGAGAAAAATTTCAAACCCGCCCGCCGTCGGCGGTCCGCCGCCGGGGCTGGCGCTGAGAATGAGCCGGCCGCCGGCACTGACGTGGCTGCCGAAATGGCGCCACAGGGCGATGGCGGAGCGGGCGAGAGCCTGCATGATCAGGGACCTGATGGCGTGGACGGACTGCCCGCCGGACGATCTGAGGAAACTCCGGAGCTGTTATCCGGAGCTATGGGACGGGTCCTTGCTTCTGCTGCAACGGCCCGAAAAAACCAAACGAATCGAGGAGAAAACAACGCATGAGTAAGAACCGGAAGACGACCAAGGACATCGTGGTAGTTATGGCCAATGTTTTGGACATCCCCAAAGCCGCCGCTGAACGGTATGTAAACGGCACTTTTGAGGTCGTTAAAACCCTGTTTACGGACGGCCACGCCGACCGGGTGACCATCAAGGAGTTCGGGACTTTCGTGATCAAGGACGCGCCGCCCCGGGAAGGGCGGAACCCCCGGACCGGTGAGCCCGTTCAGATTCCGGCCAAGCGCCGGATCACGTTCAAGCCGGCGCCGAGTTTCGCCGATGAGCTCAATGATGATATCTAAGCTGCTGACAACGGCGGCCGGGGTGATTGCCCTGGCCGCCCAGGCACAGGCGGGGCCGGTGGTCGAGCTGGACGTGTTGGTCAACGGCCAGGCACCGGCGGAGATTCAGGTTTACATCCAGGACCTCGACGAATCCGGCGACCAGCCGCCCGAGGTCCCCCAAGCCGTGGACCCGGCTGGGGTCGATATCCCCACCACCGGCCGCCACCGCCTGATCATCTACACCGCCACGGAAACCACCGCCCCGGCCGACGGGCCTATACATCCGGTGGCCCAGGCGATCCGCTGGCTACGGATCGCGGCGGGGACGGAATAACCAACCAACGCGGGCGGGCAACCCCCGCCCGCAATGGTGGAAGGGACGGGAACATGATGGAATGTTATTACGAGTGCTGTAAATGCGGAGATATTAAAGACGATGACGGGGCCTGCCCCGAATGTGGCTGCGTAGATTGCCGCAAGAAGAACAAGGCGGAAATCGTCTTTTTAAGGCAGGAAATGACGGTCACCTGTGACCGGAATTGTGCGAAGGCGTGGGGCGTAAGTAGTCGCCCCATTAGAGCTGATGGCAGATTCTTGAGTGACAAGGATCTGCAAACGGCACCCGCCGACCCCGGAACGTATGAAGGTGGGGACGCGAAGCCGCCCAACCCTGATAATTTTCCGAACCGCTGGTGCGTTCGGGAATGCGAGCGGTGTGTTCAGATAACGGGGCATCATCCGGATGATGACATCCGAGACCTTTTCCCCAGGAGATTTAAAGAATGGACATCATCATAAACCACCCAACGACAATAATCGCCTGCCGGATATGGCGTATCGGGTTCGGGCTGCTCCGGTGGCCGTGGGTCAGATGGGGCGGGATTTGGGCGCGGATGTTCAGCTTCGATAGATTCTTCCACCGCGTGTTTTTTTGCCGGGTCTATCAGGCGCGGTTTCTCTATCTCACCGTCACGTACCTCGAATCGACGCCAACCAGGCGAATCTATAACCGGGAGGGAAAATGGATTTAAACACCAGCGTCAAATTCGTCCCCATTTATACCGGCGTCAAGACCCCTTACCGGGCCACCGCCGGATCGGCCGGGGCGGATATCTATTGCCAGCGGATTATCCGGCGGGAGCACTTCGGCACGTGGGGCAAGATCACCTACGGAACCGGGCTCCGGATCGAGATTCCCATGGGATTTTTCGGGGATATCAGGCCCCGGAGCTCCATCCGGGAGCTCGACCTGCTCCTGACCAACTCCTGCGGGATAATCGATTGGGACTACCGGGGCGAAATCCAGGCTTCGTTCCTCTATTTCGTCCGCCACCGCCGGGAACCGATCATCTACCTGCCCGGCGACCGTTTCCTTCAACTGGTGATCGTGCCGTATGAGCCCGCCACCTTCCGGGCCGTCGAGGTGCTGTCCGAGACGGCGCGGGGTGAGAACGGGCATGGATCAAGCGGGGTGTCATGAGCGGAAAAAGCGGATGTACATGCGAACGATATGAGGCTGTCATGGATGTCGTCCATGATATCCTCTTGGACCACAGAAGCCCGAACGATCACGAGTTTAATCCGGCCGAGTACCTGGTCCCGGCGGAGCTCCTGGCCCGGCTGAGGGAAGCCTACTACGCCGCCGGTGGGGAGCTTTAGGGATGCCGGACACGGGTTGGGAAAAATATCACGTCAAGCCCTACGTCCCCCCAAAAAAGGGGGTGACCGGTGATGAACGATACGCGGACAGCCTCGAAGACCGCGAGGTCTTCAGGCTGTCGAGATGCCTGTCTCCCGTAGGCCGGGAAATCATCGAGGAATACCAGAGAAGAGAGGAACCAGGGTGATGCCCAACTGTGGCCGTCCCCTGTTTCTATTGACCGCCACTGCGGCCGCTACCAACACCAAAGCCCCCCGGCATCGTGCCGGGGGGCTTTTTGTTTTAGTGGGTTATGATTTCAGCCC
>CAZWGY010000233.1:3760-7256 GCA_964633575.1 uncultured Desulfobacteraceae bacterium | reverse complement strand
AAATTTTTTGGAAACCTCGGAGGTCTCTATTCCTCAGCACTCAGCACTCAGTCCTCAGTCCTCAGTCCTCAGTCCTCAGCACTAATGCATTTTCACGATAAGGAGCGTCGTTCCCACGGCCCAGACCAGGGCCGCCAGGGTCCCCAAAACGCAGATCCCGGCCAGGGCCTTGTGCCCGAACCCCTCCGGCCGCCGCTCGGAATAGCCGAGGATCGCCGCCAGGATGATCCCGCCGATAATCCCGCCGCCGTGGGCCCAATTGTTGATTCCCGGGGCCAGGCCGATGAGAAACAGGCCGATCAGCCAGCCGACAACCTGCGAGTAAACCGCCTGGCCATAGGTCCCGCCCCGGTGGCGGCTGTAAAAAAGGATCGCGCCGATAAGCCCGCAGACCGCGGCCGAGGCCCCGATGGTAAACCGGATGCCGGCCAGAAAGGAAACCCCGTAGCCGATCACGCTGGCCAGGGTGTAGATGATAAAGGTCCGGTAAGGCCCGAATTCCCGGATCACAAACGGCCCCAGATGGCGGAGAGCGAACATGTTGAAGAGAATGTGAAGGAGCCCGCCGTGAAGATAAGCCGCCGAGATCAGGGTCCACCACCGGCCGTTGACCAGGACCGGCTCGGTCCCCGATGCCCCGAGCAGGAACAGGCTCTGGGCGGCCGGGGACAGGAACCGAAACGGATTGCCCAGGGACATCCGGAGGGCGCCGGGGGCCAGGAGCAGCGACAGGACAAACATAACGACGTTGACGGCGATGATCCCCCGGATCAGCGTCCGGGGATCCTTCAGGCCCCGGGTCCAGACGTTATCCTTGAGCCGGGAGCCCGGCCGGACCAGGCCGCAGTGAGGGCACCGGGGCTCGTCCCGGCTGATGAGCTTCCGGCAGTTGGGGCAAAGCAACGAGGATCGGGATGGCTTCGGCATAAAAACGGAATTCCTTTGGATTTCGGAGATTGAAGGGCTCGGATCGGTTAGCCGAGGGTCATAACGGCGTGCCAGCGTTCTCGTGAGGTCCCCACCGGCAGGCCCCGGCCTTCGAGAAGGGCGACGATTTCCGGGTCATCGAACCGGAGATAGGGATCGACCGCCCGTTCATCGGCCAGAGTGGAACGGACGTGAGCCGGATCATAAGCGGCGAGATACCGGTCGATGGCCGGGTTCTCCGGCATCAGCTCCCGGGCGAACGCCATCGATTCGTGAACATAGTCGTGGCCGCCGTAAACGATGGTGGCCTCGGGGAGTGCCAGCAGCCGCCGGATCGAGTCGTAAAAGGCATCGAGGTCCCCGGAAAAGGGGTTGCCCACCGTGCCGTTGAAAAGCGTGTCCCCGGAGACGAGGGCGTCGCCGGTGTAATAGCAGACGCTGTCGGTCGTGTGGCCCGGCGTGGCCAGGACGACCACCGGCTCTCCGCCGATCTCGACCCGCCCGGCCCGGGCGAGCTCCCGGTGGTCAAGGGTCTTGGCGCCGGTCCGCCTGACCAGGTCCCGGGTCCCGCTGGTGTGGTCCGGATGGCCGTGGGTGTGAGTGACCGCCGTCAGGGTGAGGCCGGCATCCCGGATATAGTCACAAATGGCCGTTACCGCGCCGCCGTCCACGGCGATGGCTTCCCGGTCCCCGTGGATCAGATAGGCGAGGTTGTCGGCGGCATATCGAAACTGTCGAACCGTCAGCATGTCGTCTCCTAACCGGTCAGTCGATCCGCGCCACAAAAAATGAACATCCCGGCCCCCCGGGCCGGACAGGCCAGGGTCATCCGGAGCCCCTCGGCCAGCTCGACCGCCAGGGCCGTGGGCCGGGAAACGGCCAGGATGACCGGAATCCGGGCCCGGGCCGCCTTCTGGACCAGCTCGTAGCTGATCCGTGACGAAAGAACCAGGACCGCCGCCTCGCCCAGACGGCCGTCAAGAAAAAGCCGGCCCACCGCCTTGTCCAGGGCATTGTGCCGGCCGACGTCCTCGGCGACCGACAGCAGCGCGAGATCCCGGTCATGGATCGCGGCGGCGTGGACGGCCCGGGTTGCCCGGCGGAGAGGCTGGAGGTCGCCGAGGTTTTCCAGAAGCCCCCTGGCCGCGTCCAGGGAAACCGTGAGGTCGGCGGTCACCGGCCGGAGAACCGTCCGGAGCTCATCGACCATCTCCTTCCCGCAAAGCCCGCAGCTCGTCTGGCTGATGTAATTCCGCCGGTCGAGATGATCGGCCACCCGCTCCCGGCGGGCCGAGGTCAGGGTCACCGCCACCACGTTGGTGTCGGCCCCGTCGCAGAAGGCCACCGACGCGAGGTCTTCGGGGGCGTCGGCGATCCCCTCCCCGAGGCAGAAGCCGGCCACATGGGCGATCTCGTCACCCGGAGTCCGCATCACCACCGAATAGGGATTGCCCGCGATCCGGATCGACAACGGCTCCTCGCCGATGAGCTCCTGGGTCTGATCCACCAGGTTTTCCCCGTCCCGGAACCGGACCCGGCGGGAGGTCGTCGGCCCCACTGGCGCTGATTCCGTCATCCCGTCTGGTCCTTATAATAGGTTTTAAGCCGGTCGTAAGCGGCGTTGTAAATCTGCATGAGCTTCTTGGATGTCTCGAATTTCTCCGGATCACCGAAAAACCGGTCTGAGTGGCACTTCTTGATCTCCCGGTTCCTCGCCCGCCGAACCGCATCGAGAGAAGACGGCGGGGTCAGGCCGAAGACCGCGAGGTCCTCCACTACCTCGACGGGATAGTCGGCATACGCCCGATACCCGCCGCCAGCCGTCCCGGCGGCCGACTCCCCCCGGCCGGTCCAGTCGTCCCCGACGTCCTCATCCATCGCCGCCCCGCTATAGGTTTCCGGGTCGTCGTCTTCTCCGCGGCGCAGGCTCGCCCGGGCAATCCGGAAAAGCCGCTGGAACAATCCCCCCATCCGATCAGTCTCCCCTCCCGTCCGCGACGTCCTCGGCGTGGGAGTAAATCTCGATCCCCACTTTCCGGGCCAGCGCTTCGGCCGCGTCATCGACCATCGGCGAGATGATCACCATCCGGTCGGCGGTCCGCCCATGTCGGCTTTCGTAAAATCGAGCCTTCCGCTCGAAAAGGCTGACATCACCCTTGCTCATGGATGATTTGATCTCACAGAGGATCAGGGTACCATCCCGGATGATGAGGTCAAGCTCCACCTGGTCCGGCCGGCCAAAGACAATCCCCTCGTCATCATATTCATTGACATGAACCACCTCAACCCCAAAGGTTTCGCTCAAGATACCTCGAAGGGCATTGCGGAACGATGCCTCCGACCGCAGACCACAGTAGGCTTCCAAGGCGCTGATATTGTTATCCAGACGCCGCATTAAAAATTCGTGCTCTTCCTGATTTTTGGACCATCGACTTTCAGATTCCCGTTGCTGAGCTTGCCATCGCTCATCAATTCGCTTCTGCTGAGCTTCCCACTTTTCATCGAGCTTGGCAAGCTGCTCACGCCATTGTTGCTCCGATTCCCGCCGGTACTCGGCCCATCGGGCATC
>CAZWGY010000233.1:2261-3660 GCA_964633575.1 uncultured Desulfobacteraceae bacterium | reverse complement strand
TCCCACTTTTCATCTTGCTTGGCAAGCTGCTCCCGCCAGCGTTGCTCCGATTCCCTTCGGTGCTCGGCCCATCGGGCATCGCTCTGCCGCCTGGCCTCGGCGATCTCATCCAGCAATCCGTCAAAACGACGATCCGATTCCCGTCGGTCGACGAATGTCTCCCGCCCCAACGATAGAATCAGATCCCGGATCTCCGGATCAGTCTCCATCATCCGGGGAAGCGTTTCTTTGATAGCGTCCTTGATTTCCTGAACATTCATCCCGGTATCCCCTCAGCGTCCGTGGAGTCGTCAACATCCCAGCCTTCCCTATGATCTAAAAGAAAGCGCCCGGTCACGCAAGGGGAAAATGCCGAAGCCCCCCGGACGACCTCACCGCCTTCAAATTCCGGTTGACAAGTCCCGCGCTTTTCGTTACCCAACATTCGACTTGGTGTTAACCAAAGACTGGACGGAGATGAAAGCAGACATCCTGAACATATTGCGCCGCTCCGGGGATCGGGTCTCCGGCGAGCAGCTCAGCGCCGAGCTGGGGGTTTCCCGGGTTTCGGTCTGGAAGCACATCCGGGCCCTTCAGGCCGCCGGTCACCCCATTGACGCCACGTCAAAGGGGTACCGCCTGGGCGACGAGGGCGACGTCCTTTCCGCGTATGCCATCCCCGGCCGGGAGGGGACGATCCACTATTATCCGGAGGTTCCCTCGACCATGGGGATCGCCCGGGACCTGGCCCGGGAGGGATGCCCTCACCTGACGGCCGTGGTCGCCGGGCGGCAGCGACAGGGCCGGGGGCGGCTCGACCGGAGCTGGGCATCAGCCGACGGCGGCCTCTACTTCACGGTGGTGGTCCGTCCCCATCTACCGGTCCTGGCGGCCTTCCGGGTCAACTTTCGCGCATCAGCGACTCTTGCCCGGGTCCTCCGGGATCAATTCGAGGTCCCGGCATCGGTGAAGTGGCCCAACGACATCCTGGTCGGGGAGCGGAAGCTGGCCGGGCTCCTGTCGGAGATGGAGACCCGGGGCGAGCTGGTCTCCTTCATCAACATCGGCATCGGGATCAACGTCAACAACGATCCCGGCCCTGATGCCCCCGACGCCGTCTCCATCCGGGAGCTGTTGGGCCGGCCGGTGCCCCGCCGGCGCCTTCTGGCCGGATTTCTCGACGCCTTCGAGGCCCGCCTGGAAGCCGATCCGTCCCTGTCGGGCGCCATCGAGGACTGGAAAGCCCGGACGGTCACCATCGGCCGGTCCGTCCGGGTGGTCACCACCACGGGGGTTTCGGAGGGAACGGCCGAGGACGTGGACGAGACCGGGGCACTAATTCTCCGCCGGCCGGACGGGACGGCCGAAACCGTGATTTACGGGGATTGTTTCCATGGCCCCGACGACAACCCGACAAGCG
>CAZWGY010000233.1:0-2161 GCA_964633575.1 uncultured Desulfobacteraceae bacterium | reverse complement strand
GAAACCGTGATTTACGGGGATTGTTTCCATGGCCCCGACGACAACCCGACAAGCGAGCGCCCGTGACCGAGACCGCCGACACCCTGAAAATGACCGTCCGCGCCGCCCTCCTGGCGGCGCTCATCGCCGCCGGGGCCTACATCGCCGTTCCGGTGGGCCCGGTGCCCATAGTCCTTCAGAACCTTTTCATCTACCTCGCCGGCCTGTTGTTAGGTCCCCGATGGGGATCGGCGGCGGTCGGGGTTTATCTTCTGGCCGGCCTCTGTGGCCTGCCGGTCTTTGCCGGGGGGACCGGCGGGATCGGCCGCCTGGCCGGACCGACCGGGGGATACCTGATAGGATTTCTGCCGGCCGTCTGGGCCGTCGGCGCCGTCAGCCGTCTGGGCCGGGGCCGGGTTATCCATGATGTTATCGGGATGATCCTCGGGACGGCGATCATCTATCTCCTCGGCGTCGGTTGGCTGATGGTCGTCACCGGCCTGGCATCGGCAAAGGCCCTGGCCGCCGGGATGCTCCCCTTTCTGCCGGGAGACGCGGCCAAGATCGCCGCCGCCGCGGTCATCGCCCGGGCCGTCCGGCCGGTTATCGACGAATCGGCGGACGACGGGTCCCCGGACAACGCATAATGTCCCTCATCGAGATTGAGCACCTGAGCCACCGGTTTCCGAACGGCCGGCTCGGCATCCGGGAGATCGACCTGACGATCCCCGAGGGGACCTTCACGGTCATCGCCGGGCCGAACGGTTCCGGGAAGACGACCCTTCTCCGCCATTTAAACGGCCTCCTCCGGCCCCTGACCGGATCGGTCCGGGTGGACGGGGTGTCGGTCGCGGACGACCCCAGGCGGGCCCGGCGGTTGGTGGGGATGGTCTTCCAGGACGCCGACAGCGGGATCGTGGGGGAGACGGTCCGCGACGACGTGGCCTTCGGCCCGGAAAACCTCCGCCTGCCCCGTGAGGAAATCGCCCGGCGGGTGGACGCGGCCCTTTCGGCCACCGGCCTTCAGCCCCTTGCCGACCAGCGGCCCCACGTGCTCTCCGGCGGCGAAAAGCGCCGGCTGGCCATCGCCGGGGTTCTGGCCATGGGGGCCCGGGTCATCGTTCTCGACGAGCCCTTCTCGAACCTCGACTATCCCGGCACCCGGGGGGTCCTGTCGGCGATCCTCGACCTCCGGCGGGACGGCCGGACGATCATTCTGACCACCCATGACATCGAGAAGGTGATCGCCCACGCCGACCGGCTGATCCTCATGGCCGACGGCCGGGTGGCCGCCGACGGCCCGCCCCCGGAAATCCTGCCCCGGACGGAGGCTTTCGGAGTCCGCCGGCCCTGCGCGGTCCGGCTGGGGGGAACGGTCGAGTCATGGCTGAGCTAGCCGGGAGCGGGTTCGTCCGCCGACTGGATGCCCGGGTGAAGCTCTTCTGCCTCGCCCTGCTGAGCGTATCCGGGCTTTCCGCCGGTCCGCCGGGGCTGGCTCTGTTGAGCGCCGTTGCCGTTTGGGCGGCGGCCGGCGCCGGCCGGGAGCTGTTGTCGGCCCTTCGCGACGCCCGGCCGTTTTTCTTCCTTCTGATCGCCGTCCTTCTGGCTCGAGGGGTGTCCACGCCGGGGCCGTCCGCCCCGGCCGCCTTTGGCCTGACCCTGACCTGGCCGGGGCTGATCGACGGGGGACTCGTCTGCTGGCGGCTCCTGTTGACCGTGGTCCTGGGCCTCACCGTCATGGCGACCACCCGGGCGGCGGAGATCCGGGCCGCCGTGGACTGGTTTCTCCGGCCGGTGCCGTTGATCCCGGCTGCCCGGGTCGCCACCATGATCGGGCTTCTGGTCCGGTTTCTTCCCGAAGTCCTCCGGACGGCCCGGGAGACCGCCGCCGCCCAGCGGGCCCGGGGGATCGAAAACCGGAAAAACCCCGTTTACCGCCTCACCCGCCTGGCGGTGCCCCTCATGCGGAAGACCTTTCTCCGGGCCGACCGGCTGGCCCTGGCCATGACCGCCCGGTGTTACTCCGAAGACCGGACCGGCCCCGAGCTGAGAGCCGGCCGGGGGGACCGGGCCGTCCTGCTGACGGCCGTCGCGGTCTGCATCCCCGTGATCCTTGCCTGACTTCCATTGACACCGCCCGGTCTTATGGATAGAGTGCCGGCAAAAAGACCTCCGAGGTTTC
>CAZWGY010000232.1:0-7275 GCA_964633575.1 uncultured Desulfobacteraceae bacterium | reverse complement strand
CCGCCGGGCGGTGGAGGGGCCCGGCAAACCATCCAACAAAACCGGAGGTCATCAAAATGGACGACGGACGCCAGGAGTTTTTAAAAGCCGATTATCTACAGGGCTTTCCCGCCTTCTGCGGGTTCGAGGTGGATACGGTGGAGGATGGACGATTCGAAACCCGGTTGGCGGTTCAACCGGAGCATCTCCAGCAGGACGGGTTCGTCCATGCCGGAGTGATCGCCACCATGGCGGACCACACCGCCGGCTACGCCGCCTACACCACGGTCAGCGAAAATCATCGTATCCTGTCCATCGAATTCAAGATCAACTACTTCAAACCCGCCACCGGCGAGACCCTGGTCTGCAAATCCCGGGTCATCAACCGGGGAAAAACCATTATCGTCTCGGAATCCGAAGTCTTTTCCCGGTCGGACGCCGAGGAAAAACGGGTGGCCAAGGCCATGGTGACCCTGATGGCCGTGCCGGCGGAAAAGCTGGCCCGATAGCCCGGCGGCCGTCATTTTTCAATCTCGATGATGGCCCCGCAAGCTTCGCAGCGGTACCGGACCGCCCCGGCCGACGCCACCTCGACCTCATCAAAATCGGCCACCCGGCGGCCACGGGTTTCCAGACATTCCGGACAACAGCCGCCTTCGAGGTCCGATGCCTTGAGGGTCAGGTGGCAGTGCCGGCATCGGAGGCGGGACGGGTCTTCCTTTAATAATACAAGCTGTTTATGATCACAGTCGGTCATTGATTCCCCTCGGGTGTTAATGTGCCTCCGCCCAGTTTTCCCCGGAGTCCACGTTGACCTTCAGCCTGACCCTGAGTGACCAGACCCCTTCCATGATTTCTTTGACGGTGGCCGTGAGCGGGTCGATCTCGTCGGGGGGCGCTTCGAAGACCAGCTCGTCGTGGACGGTCAGGAGCATGGCGGATTCCATGCCGGCCTCGGCAATGGCCCGGTCCACCCGGATCATGGCCAGCTTAATAAGGTCGGCGGCGGTTCCCTGGATGGGGGTGTTGACCGCCATCCGTTCGGCAAAGCCCCGGACGTTGGCGTTGGGGCTGTCGATCTCGGGCAGCAGCCGAATCCGGCCCAGCAGGGTGGCGGTCTGGCGGTTCTTTCGGGCCGACGCCACCGCCCGGTCGAGATACCGCTTCACCCCGGCGTACCGCTTGAAGTACTGGTCAATGTAGGTCCGGGCCATCCGCCGGCTGATCCCGAGGTCCCGGGAAAGCCCAAAAGCGCTCATTCCGTAGATGATCCCGAAGTTGATGGCCTTGGCCTGGCGGCGGAGCGCCGGGGTGATGCCGCCGGGCGTGGCCCCGAAAACTTCCTCGGCGGTCCGGGTGTGGATGTCCTCGCCCCGCTCGAAGGATTCGATGAGGATGGGGTCCTCGGAGACGTGAGCGAGAATCCGCAGCTCGATCTGGGAGTAATCGGCGGAGACCAGCCGCCGGCCCTCCCGGGGGATAAAGGCGCTCCGGATCTGGCGGCCTTCGGCGTCACGCACCGGAATGTTCTGGAGGTTGGGCTCCGATGAAGACAGCCGGCCGGTGGCGGTGACCGTCTGGTTGAACGAGCTGTGAATCCGGCCGGTCTCCGGGTGGATGAGTCCGACCAGGGCGTCGGTGTAGGTGGACTTGAGCTTGGCCAGGGTCCGGTGTCGGAGGACCAGGGCCGGGAGATCATGGACCCCGGCCAGAAAGGTCAGGACCTCGACGTCGGTGGAATACCCGGTCTTCTTCTTGGTCTTCTTCCGGGTCGGGAGGCCGAGCTTCTCGAAGAGGATGCGGCCGAGCTGCTGGGAGGATTTAATGTTGAACGGCTCGCCGGCCAGCTCGTGAATCCGGGCTTCCAACTGGTCCATCTCTTCGGAAAAGACTTCCGACAGGGACCGAAGCCGGTCCCGGTCCACCCGGATGCCGCGTTTTTCCATCCGCATGAGAACCGGGACCAGGGGCATCTCGACCGTCTCCATCAGCTCGGTGAGCCCGATGTCATCAAGCCGGTCCCGGAGGACCTCGTAAGCCCTGAAGGTCACGTCGGCGTCTTCGGCGGCGTAGTCGGTCGCCGCATCCACCGCCACCTGGGAGAAGGGGACGGCCGATTTGCCCTTCCCGGCCACCGCCTCGTAGGGGATGGTCTTGTGATCCAGAAAATCGAGGGCGATCTGGTCGAGGTTGTGGGCCCGCTTGGCGGGATTGATCAGATACGAGGCCACCATGGTATCGAACCGGACCCCGTCCAGCTCGACCCCGTGGCGGGAGAGAACCGTCCAGTCGTATTTGATGTTCTGCCCCACCTTTTTGGGCGTTGGGGCGGAGAGGACCGGGGCGAGGGCCGCCAGGACCGTTTCGCAAGGAATCTGATCCGGGGCCCCGATGTAGTCGTGGCCGCAGGGTATGTAAAAGGCCTCATGAGGAGACATGCAGACGGAAACTCCCACCAGCCGAGCCAGCATGGGGTGCTCCGAGGTGGTCTCGGTGTCGATGGCAATCACGTCGGCCGTTGCCAGCCGACGGACCAGCGCCTCGAGGGCCTCCGGGTCGGTCACCGCCCGGTAGGTTTTCTCCGGTTCGGCAATGGTCCCTTCCGAATAGGTCTGCTGGAGCTGACGGAATTCCAGAAAGCTGAAGAGCCGGCCCAGGGCCTCGGTGTCCGGATCGACCCGGTTAAGCTGTTCCGGTGAAAACCCGTCGGGGATCGGCACCTCGGTCTGGATGGCCACCAGCTCCCGGCTTAAAAACGCCTGGTCCCGGTGATCGATGAGGTTTTCCCGCTGCTTTTTCCGCTTGAGCGCCGATACCTCCTCGTAGAGGGCTTCCAGGGAGCCGTATTCCCGGATAAGGGTCAACGCCGTCTTCTGGCCGATCCCGGGGACGCCGGGGATGTTGTCCGAAGTGTCTCCCGAGAGCCCCATGACATCGACCATCTGAGCGGGGGTTACGCCGTAGGTCTCGGCGACGTCGGCCGCCGTGGTGGTCTTGTCCTTCATGGGGTCCCAGATGGACGCCTGATCGGTGACCAGTTGGATAAAGTCCTTGTCTCCGGTGACCATGACGACCGAAAAGCCCGCCGTCTCCGCACGGCGGGCGAGGGTCCCGATGAGATCGTCCGCCTCGTAGCCCGGCATCTGGAGGGCCGGAATCCGGAAGCCCTCGGTCACCTGGTGAATGTAGGGGATCTGGACGGCGAGATCCTCGGGCATGGGCGGCCGGTTGGCCTTGTAGTCGGCGTAACGTTCATGGCGGAACGTGGGACCTTTGGCGTCGAAGAGCACCGCCACATACTCCGGCGATTTGTCCTCCAACAGCTTGATAAGCATCCGGGTGAAGCCGTAAACGGCGTTGGTGGGCAGCCCCGAAGAGCTGGCCAGTCCCCGGATGGCGTGGTACGCCCGGTGAATGTAGGCGCTGCCGTCGATGAGATAAATGGTCTTGGGCATGGTCGGACCTCGTTGACAGGATGGATACCATCCGGGTATAGTCTATCCCGGATCATGTGATTTTCATTATCACCATTGACTTCAAACGGCAAGCGGGAGCGAAAACGGAATGTCCAGGGGACGGATTCTCACCGATGACAACGAAATCCGAGAGGTCCTGCGTTCGGCGCGGACGATAGCGGTCATCGGCATGAGCCCCAAGCCGGACCGGGACTCCAACCGGGTCGGCGGCTATCTCATGAAACGTGGCTACACGGTCTTTCCGGTCCGGCCGGCCCAGACGGAGATCCTCGGGGCGAGGGCTTACGGGCGGGTCACGGAGATCGAGGAGCCGGTGGACATCATCGACGTCTTCCGCCGGGCCGACCAGATTATGCCCCACGTCGAGGAGGCCCTGACGGTCCGGCCGGCCGTCTTCTGGATGCAGCTTGGCATCGAGCACCCCGAGGCGGCCGAGGCCCTGGTCGCGGCCGGGATCGACGTGGTCGGCAACCGGTGTATCAAGATCGAATATGAACGACTCATCGGCCGATAAATCTGTTTCCGGGCGAGTCCGGCGGAGCCGACGGCGGTGGTCGTCCACCTGCTCCTGCTGCGGGGAGACGGCCCCGTTTTGCTGGACCTGCCGGAACTGCGGCTTTGCCATCTGCCAGCAGTGCATGTATCAGAATTTCTGGGGCCTGTCCTGCAACGGGATCACCTGGATCTGCCCGGATTGCTCATCCCAGAACGGGCTGGGGAATCAGTAGATATGGCACATTATCAACATCGTTGGGACTATTGTCTGAGTCCATTTTATGGCGGCTTTCATTCCAGAGGCTGAGACCCTTACGGTCGAGTTTAAAAGCGACCGCCGAAGGCTTCCTGACCGGGATCTGGTGGAAGCCGTGGTCTGCTTGGCCAACACCGAAGGGGGAACGGTCTTCCTTGGCGTTGAAAATGACGGGACCCCCACCGGACTTCATCCCGCGCATCGCCATCTGTCTGGACTGACGGCCATGATTGCCAACCGGACCATACCGCCCATCACCGTTCGCGTCGAGTCAATCGACGTCGAACAGCACGCTATCGCGAAAATCATTGTGCCCAAAATGCGCCGGGCAGTGGCGACCAGTGATGGCGTTCTTCAGCGGCGGCGTCTTATGGCTGACGGATCTCCTCAATGTGTGCCGTTTTATCCCCATGAGCTTACCCAGCGGGAATCCAGTCTCGGCCTCATGGACCATTCCGCGTTGCCGGTACCGGATGCCACGCCGAAAGACATCGATCCTCTTGAGCGGGAGCGGCTTCGGCAAATGATCGAGCGGTATGGCGGCGATTCAACATTGATTGGCTTGGGGGATGAGGAGCTGGATGGAGCGCTTGGGCTGGCGCGAAGCGATGCCGGATGCCGGGTCCTCACCGTAGCCGGCCTGTTGATCCTCGGACGGGCCTCCGTGCTCAGGGACAAAATTCCCACCCATGAAGTCGCGTTTCAGGTGTTAAACGGTACCCAGGTCCGGGTAAATGACTTTTACCGGACCCCCTTGCTCAAGACCTTTGAGCGGGTGATGGAGCAATTTACCGTCCGGGTCAGCGAGGATGAGGTTCAAGAGGGGCTGTTCCGTGTACCGGTTCCCGATTATGATGTCCGGGCCTTTCGCGAGGCGTTTGTCAACGCTTTGATCCACCGGGATTATTCACGTCTCGGCGCGACCCATGTTCGGATGGAGACGGATGGCGTGACCATAAGCAACCCTGGCGGTTTTGTGGAAGGAGTCACCTTCAACAATCTCCTGATCGTGGAGCCGAAACCCCGGAATCCGTTGCTTGCCGATGTGGTCAAGCGAATCGGGCTGGCTGAGCGGACGGGTCGAGGCGTGGATCTTATCTACCGGGGGATGCTTCGATATGGCCGGCCCGAGCCGGATTACTCTTACAGCGATACCACGACGGTGGTGGTCCGCCTGAGCTCCGCGGCTCCGGACACCGACTTTTTAAAAATGATCATCGCCGAAGAGGAGCGGAGCGACGCGCCGCTTCCGCTGGATTCCCTGATCATATTGTCCCGGCTGAGAAAAGAACGGCGTCTGACCGCCGGATCGCTGGCAGCCGCGATCCAGAAGCGGGAATCCGATTCCCGGGCGGTCCTGGAGCGCTTGATGGAAGCCGGTCTTGTCACGGCCCATGGCACCACCAGGGGCAGAACCTATACACTGAGCTCAAAGGTTTATCAAAAGCTGGGCAAACCGGATAGCTACATTCGCCAGGCCGGTTTTTCCGCCATTCAACAGGAACAGATGGTGACCCAATTCGTGCGTGAAAACGGAGCCATCACCCGAAGTGAAACGGCTGCCCTCTGTCGGATTACTGACTCTCAGGCGTCTTATCTCCTGCGAAAACTAAGAAATGCCGGGAAGCTGAAAATGGTCGGCCGCAAAGGGGGAGCCCATTATACGCTTCCTTAAACACCTGACCATCCGGTTGACCCCGGCACATTGATGTCAGATTTCCTCAACCAACGTGATCGCCATGACCCACACCACATCCGAAATCACCTCCGACGATGCCCTCAAGGAGGCCATTGCCCGGTGGATGCCGTCAAGGTCCGCGGCAATGCCGCCGACCATCCACACCGACAGCTCCGACTTCTTCCGGATCGACTACGGCGACGTCCTGGTCCTGTCCGGTATCCCCTACCTGATCCGGCAGAACGCCAAGGAAGGCCGGTTCGGCCTCGACGACGAGGAGAAGTTCTGGGTCAAGCGGTGCATCGACCTCAACACCGGTGAGCGGAAGATCATCAAGCTGGTCTTTCACGAGCGCTTTACCGCCAACATCGGCGGGATCGCCTTTGAATGCTTCCGGAGCCCCCGGAAGGAGGCCCGGATCCTCGACCTCGTCCGGGACCACCCGAATTTCATGCAGGGGTGGTCGCGGGCCGACTCCGCCGGCAACGTCATCCGGGTCCTCGATGTCATCACCGGCCGGCCCCTGTCAAACATCATCGATGACCTGACCGACGACCACGAAACTTATTTTTTCGAGCGGTTTCCCGGGATCTGCGACCGGTTCATCGAAAGCATCGAGGCGATCCGGTTTCTCCACGATCATAACGAAAAGCACGGCGATATCCGCCGGGACCATCTCTTTATCGACCGGGAGACCGACCGCTACCGCTGGATCGACTTCGACTTCAACTACCGCCACCGGGAAAACATCTACGGATACGACCTGTTCGGTCTCGGCAACATTTTGATTTACCTGGTCGGCAAGGGGGATGTTCGGCTGACGGCCCTGTCCAAAGCGGACTCCCCGGCGCTATCCCGGCTCACCGAAGGCGACGAAAACATCGTCTTCCACAACCGGGTCGCCAATCTCAAAGCCATCTATCCATATATTCCCGAAGCATTAAACCGGGTTCTGCTCCACTTCAGCCGCGGCACTCACTGGTTCTACGAGCACACCACTCAGCTCATCGAGGACCTGGGGGCGGCCCGCGGCCTCCTGCCGGACCCGGCCGACCCAAACCATTAGCGTATCGAGGGGGTGCCATGACAGACCACGCGGATCATTTCAACAAAAACATCCTTATCGCCGTGGACGAATCGGATAACGCCCGGCGGGCCGTTTCCTACGTCGGCCAGATGCTCGGCGGGGTCGAGGGCTTTCAGGTGACCCTCCTCCACGTGATCAACGAGCCGGAGGAGGACTTCTTCGCCACCGACGAGGAGCGGGACCGGTGGTTTGACGATCACCGCCGGAAGATCGACAACATGATGGCCGAATACCGCCAGATCCTCATCGACGGCGGCTTTCCCCCGGACTCCCTGGCGATTCGAACCCCGATGAAGTACTGCCC
>CAZWGY010000231.1:3711-7292 GCA_964633575.1 uncultured Desulfobacteraceae bacterium | reverse complement strand
CGTGGTTAAATAAATTCTAAGTTTTTTCGTGTATTTCGTGTATTTCGTGGTTTAAATCCATTTTCATGCACGGGGGTGATCGCGGTCCCCCCCTGTTCCCCGATTATGCCGCCCCTTTTCCGCTTCCCGGATTCTGGCACGATTCTTGATTCATCGGATTCAATAGTGCCGTCCGGTCATGAGCTCAAGGCGTTGTCACTGATATCGTCAATCAGCGTCCATCCTGGCCGCCTGTCACTATCATAATAATTCAAAGGGCTCTGAAAGTTTATGGCTTTTAGTAAGCAATAAGCCCGTCGTGCCCGGACCAATGGAACTCTTATGAGGAGGTGCTCAGTATGCTATCGACAACCAGGGAAGCGGTATGGAGCGATCTTTTGCTGACATCGGCCGCCGTGGACGACTGGTCTGATTACGTCGGGGGAGTTTCAGGTTTCGATCGGGGATTGGACGTGGCTTTGCCGGCCGACCGTCGGGTCATGGTGGTGGATGACGAGCCCGACGTCCGGGAGACGCTTAAAAACACTCTGGCCATGGAAGGCTATTCGGTGGAGACGGCGAGTCATGGCCACGAGGCCCTCGAACGGATGCGGGACCGGCCCGTTGGGCTGGTGCTTACCGATATCCGGATGCCGGGGATGGACGGCCTGGCGCTGCTCCAGTCGGTCAAGTCCCTGGATGAGACCGTCGAGGTCATCGTCTTGACCGGCTACGGGACGGTGGGAAACGCGGTGGCGGCCCTGAAGCAGGAGGGCGCTTTTGATTTTCTCCAAAAGCCCCTGCATGACGTGGAGCACCTGATCACGGCGGTCAATCGGGCCGTGGAGCGCCGGGCATTGAGATTAAAAAACGAGCAGATGCTGGTGGCGTTGCGAAAGCTGTCCAGCGCCGTGGAGCACAGCGCCAGTATGTTGACGGTCATCGGGAAATCGGGGGGCATCGAGTATGTCAACCCCCGGTACACCGAGGTCACCGGCTATTCCCCGGCGTCGTGCATTGGCCGGACGGATTGGCTCTTCGACGACGGGCCGGCCGGGGCTGATGCTCATCCGGAGATTCGGGACCGGCTTGCCGCCGGATTGTCGTGGCAGGGGGAGCTTCAAAGCCGGAAGCAATCGGGCGAGGTTTTCTGGGAAGCGGCCACCATTTCACCTATCCGGGATGAGCGGGCGGCCATCACCCATTTTGTCAAGGTCTCCGAAGACATCACCGAGCGGAAACGGACCGAGGCGGCTTTGATTGCATCGGAACGCTTCAACGCCGCCATTCTCGAAGCCATTTCCTATCCGGTTCTGGTCCTGGATGAGCGCGGGGAGATTGTCACCGCTAACGCCGCCTGGAATGCCCTGATCCAATCAATCGGCGCCGCGGCGTCGGCGGGTAAAAATTATCTCGACTGCTGCCGTCGGTCCCTGTCGGACGGCGGAGCCGGCGGGGCGACGGCCGACGAGCTCCTGGCGGGCATCGAGGGAGTAATCGCGGGCCGGTCGGACCGATACGAGGCCCAGGTCCAGTGCCGGTTGGGGCCGGCCTTCCGCTGGTTTCTGATCCAGGTGACTCAACTGGCCCCGGACTCCCGGCAGACCCTGGTCTGCCAGGTCGATATCACCCTGTTGAAGGAGATGGAGGACCGGCTGGTCCATCACCGGAAGATGGAGGCCGTGGCCACCCTGGCGGCCGGGATCGCTCACGAATACAATAATGCCCTGGCCGCCGTGATGGGAAACACCGACCTCATCAAGCTGAAAATCGATGATCACCCGGCCATCCGACGATATCTCCGGGGGATTATCGAGGGCTGCAAGCGGATGCAACGGCTGTCCAGCCGTCTCCTGACCCATGTTCGGGGCGGTCATTCGGTCGGACCGGCCGTCTCCGTCCGAAGCTGGCTTCCCGAGACCATCGACACTTTCACCAATGTGATCTCCCGGGGTATCCGGATCGAGGTGGACGGCGAAGACATGGACACGGCCATGAAGGGCGACCCGTTGCAGCTTCAGATCATGCTCAACGAGCTGGTCAAAAACGCGGCCGAGTCCATCAATGGGGGCGACGGCCGCATCCGGATCGGGATTCAGGACGCGCCGGAGCGGGGGGCGGTCCGGATCTCGGTGTCGGACAACGGCCGGGGCATGGACGAGCAGACCCGGAGCCGGATCTTCGAACCCTTTTTCACCTCAAATTTTATCGGCCGGGGGGTGGGAATGTCCGTGGTTTACGGGATTGTCCAGAGCCACGGCGGGAAGATCGATGTCCGCTCCGTTCCCGGCGAGGGCACCCGGGTCGAGATTTTGATCCCCGCCATTGGAGAACGGACGCCATGAGCCTAGGCACCGCCCGTCTGTTTCGGCGCATCCCCGCCGCTCTGATGCTCTTCCCGTTGCTGTTCACCCCCCCGGTAGTGGTGGCCGGGCCGCCGTTGCCGGAGCCCATTGTCACGGTCTCCATCCCCTATCGGCTGTTTCTGGCCCTGGCATCTTATCACGAGCTGTCCGAGGTCGAGACGGCGGACGCCCCGCTCGACGCGGAGATCATTCCGGTGCTGAAGACCCTCGTTGACGGGCTCAAAGCGCAGTACGAAATCCATGGGAAGCCACCGGTACCGGATGCCGTCCGGAGCCGGCTGACGCGCCTCTCCCGTCACATCTCCCAGTTCAGGCGGGAGCTTGACTTTCGCCGGAACCGCCTGTCGCTCCAGCAACTCGTTGACCAACAACAATCGATGATCGAAGGAGAATCCCCTTGAGACGTCCCGCAACCGGACGATTGGCCCTATTGGTCCCGCGACTGAGCCTGCTGCTACTGTTGATCCTGGCGGGCTGCGGCCACATCGAAGAGCGTCCGCCGGACCGGCTGGACCGGCTGGGAACCTTGGCCGGCGAGGCCCGGGACCGGCTGCTCCGGGAAACCGACCCGGACGGAGCGTCCCCGTCGCCCTCGCTGGCGGCCCTGGACCAGATCCTCGATTACATCGACCGGGTCCGGGCCGAGCCGAACCGGTTCGACCGGGCGGAGATTTCGGAATACGCCCGGAAAATCGAGATCATTAACGACAACATCAAACGGTTCCGGGATGATGCCTTCCGCGCCGAGATAACCTTTCCCAAAGGCGGCTACCGGCCGGCGGAGCTCCCGGATACAGATCGAGCCCGGCTTGATCAGTTGGCCGGCCACATTCATAAAACGGTCTTCGGCCTGAGCCGGCAACATCCCGGATACCCTGTTCGGATTACGATCAAGACGATCGGGTTCACCGACGCCCTGCCGGTGATCACGCCCGGCCTGGAGCGGCGGATTCTGGCGCGGCTGGCCGACCCGATGCCGTTGGCGGAGGACCGGCGTCGGCAGTACAACCGGGTTTTGTCCCGGTTCCGGTCGGCCGGCGTCAACGACGGGTTGGTCCGGCGACTGCGGCGCGACCCGACGGCCGGGGTGGATGTGGAGATCGTTCAGACGGTGTTGGGCCGGGGGGAACACCTTCCAGATCCGGCGCCAACGGCCGCCTATGCTCCGGATGACGAGCGGCGTCGGATTTGCCGGGTTCACGCCTACATCGAGCTGGTGCCGTGATCCGGAGTTCC
>CAZWGY010000231.1:0-3611 GCA_964633575.1 uncultured Desulfobacteraceae bacterium | reverse complement strand
GAAGGCCGGCCGGTCTTGACCATCAGCGAGCTTCCGGGCTTTTCGGCCCGTGGGGGAATGATCGAGCTGGTCTCGACCGGTGATCGGGTCCGGTTTCACATCAACCTGGCGGCGGCCCGGGCCTCGGGGCTGATCATCCAGTCCCCCCTGCTTCAGATCGCTCACGTGCTGGAGAGCCTCCCCGCCCCGTCGGAGGCGCGGACCCAGTGAGAAAGCCGTTCGAGCGGATGTCCATCGCCGCCAAGCTGAAATGTCTGATCCTCGCGGTCTGCGGGGTGACCCTCATCGGGGCTTCCCTGGGGTACATGATCTCCGACTTTCTGGCCTATCGGCGGTCGGCGGTGGATCACCTGAAGGTGGTCGCCCGGGTCCTGGGTACCAATGTCTCGGCGGCCCTGTTGTTCCATGACCCGCTCACCGCCCGGCACATGCTGGCATCCTTGAAGAACGAGCCGGACATCCACCGGGCTGCCCTGTTCGACAAATCCGGGACTCGATTGGCTTATTACCAGCGGGCCGACGCAAACCCGCCGCCGGCCGTCTTTGGGGAACCCGGCTGCGTCGCCCGCCGGGCCGACCTGATGCCCGACCATGCCTTCGAGGGCCAATTGCTGAAGTTCTATTCCCCGGTGATCCACGACGGCGAGTATATCGGCTGCCTGTCCATCCGGTCGGGGCTCGACGGCCTCCATGCCCGGTTTCGCCGGAACGTCCGGATCATGCTGGGGGTTCTGGCACTGGCCCTGGGAATCGCCTACGCCCTGTCCACCCGGTTGCAGGGACTTATCTCCCGGCCCATCATCGCCCTGTCGGAGATCATGAACCAAGTCTCGGCGGAGAACCGGTTCGAGCTCCGGGCCCCGGAAACGACCCGGACCGACGAGATCGGGATGCTCATCACCGGCTTCAACCAGATGCTCGCCCAGATCGAGGAACGGGACCGCCGCCTGGCACGGCATCAGGAAATCCTCGAATCCCAGGTGGCCGAACGCACCGCCGCTCTCCAGACGGCCAACTCCGTGCTCCAGGAAGCGGTGGAGGCGGCCGAGGGGGCCAGTCAGGCCAAAAGCGAAGCCATCCGCGAGCTTCAATCCACCCAGGCTCAACTGGTCCAGGCTGGAAAGCTGGCTTCCATCGGGGAGCTGGCCGCCGGGGTCGCCCATGAGCTCAACCAGCCGCTCATGGTTATCCGGAGCGGTATCCAGGTCACATCCCGGAGCCTCGCCAGGGGCCGGATAACCCTCGCCCAGGTCCTCGATCAGATGGCCATCATGGAAAAGAACACCACCCGGATGATGCGGATCATCAACCATCTCCGGACCTTCTCCCGGCAGTCCCCGAAAGCCTTTTCGATGGTGGACCTCGCCGAGACCATCGATGAGGCCTTTATGATGACCCGGGAGCAGCTCCAGAATCGCGATATCCGGATACAGGCCGAGATCGATCCGGCCATCCCCCGGATTCGGGGCAATGCCAATCAACTCGAACAGGTCTTCCTGAACCTCATCACCAACGCTCGGGATGCTTTAACCTCCGGAGCGCCGGCCGCCGGCCGCAATGGCACGCTGACGGTCGTTGCCCGGCGCCTCGAAGACAATGGGAATCGGGTGGAAATCCTCTTCAGCGACACCGGCCGGGGCATCCCACCGGAGATCCAGGAAAAGATCTTCGATCCGTTTTTTACCACCAAAGAGGTGGGCAGTGGAACCGGCCTCGGCCTGTCCATCTCCTACGGCATTATCCGGGATCACGGCGGCACCATCGAAATCGCCCGCTCCGCCGAAGACGGCACCACCTTTCGAATTACCTTGCCGGTGGACGCCCCGGAACCGCTCACCCAAACGGGAGAGATACATGACTGATACCATCCTGATTGTAGATGACGAACCAGACATCCGACAAATCCTCTCCTTTGCGCTGACCGCCGAGGGATATTCGGTCCGGACCGCTGAAAACGGACGAGACGCCCTTCGACTGTTCCAGGACCATCCCGTTGCCCTGGTTCTCACCGACATCAGGATGCCGGTGATGGACGGCATGGCCATGGCCCAGGCAATCAGGAAAACCCACGAGGAAACGGAGATCATCATCCTCACGGGCCATGCCACCGTGGAAAACGCGGTCGAGGCGCTCAAGACCATTGGAGCTGGCGACTTTCTGACCAAGCCGTTGGACGACATGGACCACCTGCTCCTCTCGGTGGCCAACGCCCTGGAACGGCGGCGTCTCCGGGCCCGGAACCAGGAACTTCTCGATGAACTGGCGGCCCACCGCGACAACCTCGAAAGGGAAGTGGCCCAGCGGACCGAAGCCCTCCGGCGGGAAATCCGCGATCATCAGCGAACCGCCGAGGCCCTCCGGACGGCCAAGGAGGCGGCCGAGGCGGCCAACCGGGCCAAAAGCGAATTCCTGGCCAACATGAGCCACGAAATCCGGACCCCGATGAACGCCATCGTCGGGTTCGCGGACATGCTCGCCACCCCCGCGACCGACGAAATCGCCCGGGAGTATATCAACACCATTCAAAGCAACTGCCTGAGCCTACTCCGGCTCATCGACGACATCCTCGACCTGTCCCGGATCGAAGCCGGCCGGATGGAGATCATCCCCGGGCCGGTCAATCTCCATCGGTTGATAACCGGGATCGACCAGGTCTTCCGGGCGAAGGCCGATGAAAAAGGGCTAAAACTATTGACCCAAGTGGACCCGGAGCTCCCCGAATTCCTGATGCTCGACGAGGTCCGGCTCCGGCAGGTCATCCTGAACCTGGTGGGCAACGCGATCAAATTCACCGAAAACGGATCCGTCCGCGTCCGGGGCGGCAAAACCGGCGGGTCGCCGGACGGGACCACCCTGAATCTGGCCATCACGGTAACCGACACCGGCGTCGGCATCCCCCCGGAGTCTCAGTCGGTGATCTTCGACGTCTTCCGCCAGAGCGACGGCCGGATCAACCGGAAATACGGGGGCACCGGCCTGGGGCTGTCCATCACCAACCGGCTGGCCGAGCTGATGGAAGGGAAGGTGACCCTGACCAGCGAGGTGGGCCGGGGCTCGACGTTCACCATCCGTTTGTCGGGAGTTCCCGTCGGCGAGTCCCTCTCGCCGCCGGCTCCGGCCCAGGACCCGCCACTCGGGCTTTCGATTCCACCGGAAACCCGGATTCTCATCGTGGATGACCTCGATTTCAACCGGAAGCTCCTGGTTTCCTTTCTCAAGGAATTCTCCCCGGTCCTGTTCGAGGCCGCCAACGGCCGGGAAGCTCTGGACCTGGTTCGACGCCACCGGCCCGACATCATCCTGATGGACATCAGCATGCCGGTGATGGACGGATGCGAGGCGGCCAGACGCCTTAAAAACGACGGCAACGGCCTCGAATCCATCCCGCTGCTGGCCATCACCGCCTCGGCCATGGAAGACGACAGGACCCGGATTCTCGACGCCGGGTTCGACGGATACCTCGCCAAGCCGCTGTTGCGAAACCTTATGCTCCGGAAGGTCTCGGAGATGCTGGCGGGGACGGAGCCGGCTGAGCCGAATGCCTTCGGATAAACCTCACCCATCAAGACCTCCGAGGTTTCCAAAAAAAATTGGAAACCTCGGAGGTCTTT
>CAZWGY010000230.1:5636-7295 GCA_964633575.1 uncultured Desulfobacteraceae bacterium | reverse complement strand
TCAGCACTCAGCACTCAGCACTCAGCACTCAGCACTAATGTATTTTCACGATAAATCTATCCAATACCCCTGTCAAGCGTCAAATGCCTCAAACCGCTGGGTTCCGAGGAGGATATCTCTACCGAGCGAATACCCCATCGACCCCATTGCCTCTTTAATTGGGTATGTGGAATAACCAAAAGCAGAGACGGTAACGACAGCAGGCGCCAACATCAAAAAATGAACGGGATACATGAGAGACTTGAATGATAATCGCGGGGCTGCCGGCATATATTTGTCTCCGGACGGGGAAAGGGAGCCGGGCGTTGCGCAAACATGGATGGATAGGATGCACATCTACGCGAATCTGATGATCTTGGCGCTCCTCGGCGTTGCGTTGTCCGCTTATCTTTCCTTTCAGGAGGTGGACCGGCATGTCTCGTTCATCTCCATCGTTTTGTCTTACATGGTCTTTCTCCTGGTAACCCATATCCTGACCAAGCGGGAGATGGAAGCCCGGTTCGCGGATCTCCTTGCCCGGGTCCGGAAGAAGTATCGGCTCAAAATCGTCAAGCTCAAGCGGGATCACGATACCAGCACTCTCGAACGGACCATCCGCGACGGAACCCGGACTCTCATCAAAAACGCGGTGGACTACTTCAAGATCGACAACATTAAAAACGAAGTGGGAACCTCCGCCGCCATCCAGAATCTCCAGCTCGATAAATACGGACAGATCATCGAGCTGTTGGCCGATTTTTCCCTCATCCTCCCCGACTACGAGGAAAATCAGAAAATCGTCCAGCAGGAGATCTATCACCAGATCGACATCTATGAAATCGACGAGCGTTCCTTTGCCGAATTCCTCAAGCGGATTCTTGAGAAGTATCGGGTGGCTTTCCAGAAAAAGCTTCGGGAAAAGGAAGCCTTCGAGTCCCGCCGAGAGAGCCGGATCTGTCCTCGGTGTGCCGAAAAGGTAACGGGCAACCCCGAGATCTGCATCCATTGCGGCCATGCCTTTTCCACCCGGACCCCGGCCCGTTCGGCTGACGAGCCCCCCGAAGACACCCACTTCATCCGGGAAGGCATCGCCTACTACCGAAAACAAAACCTGAACGATGCTATCCGATCCTTTACCCAGGCAATCGATTTGAACCCCGCCGCCGATCAGGCCTATTACAACCGGGGGATCATCCACATGAAAAGAGACGATCAGCTTCAGGCCATCGATGACCTCAAAACGGCGGCCCGGCTGGGCCATCCCCGGGCCCGCCGGGTTCTGGAAGTCCTGAAGATGATGCGGACCCAGAACGGCAACTGGACCCCCTAGCCTCAATACCCTCCGCCGTTTCCTGAGTATTTCTTCACCCCGGATCGCTTCAGAAAGGGCGGCTTTCGGCCCGCATGGGATTCCAGCAGGATCAGCTCGTTGTCGGTGTGGTTGATCATCGGAGCGGGGATGATCCGGGGGCCCTTGGCATCGGGGCCGAGGATGAATTTGCCTGCTTCATGGTGACGGGTGGAGAGCGTGATGGCCGTTTCCGGGGCCGATCGGGCCGCAAGATCGATGGTGCCGTAACAGGTGCAGATGTAGGTCCGATCCGGTTCCGCCTCCACGTAAATCCCGGTTCCCCGGACCCCGGCGATGGATGTGGCCGTCTCGATCCGGTGAGGGCCGTC
>CAZWGY010000230.1:0-5536 GCA_964633575.1 uncultured Desulfobacteraceae bacterium | reverse complement strand
GGCCGTCTCGATCCGGTGAGGGCCGTCGCCGAAGACGGAGAGGATCTTGCCGTTGACGGTTTTGATGGCTCGGATGGCCGAGGACGATAAATCCCTTGCGGCATCGTCGGGCGGAAAGGTAATCCGGGAGTTGTCCCGGATCAGGTGGACCGATCCCCCGGCCACGAAAAGAACGCTGGCCTTCGGCCCGGTCCTGATCACGTCCCCCGCCCGGACGATATCCCCCAGTTTCGCCGGCCGGTCGTTGATCCGGACATCACCGTTCAATTGGTGGATCCCGTCCGGCTTCGGCTGGTTTCCCATGGCCCGAGCCAATCCGGGCAGGCCAAGCCATCCCAGGGCCCCGGCGGTCAGTATCCGGATGGCGGCCCGTCGCCCGATCCCCTTCCCCTGTTTTCCGTCCATTATCCCTCCCTCCGCCACGGCGATCCAGCCGACGGCCGGTTGTCAGAATCCAAAGGTTACTATACCGCAGGCTAAAAGGGGTGATTTCGTTTGTCAACGCCAAAACGACACCCCAACCCGCCCGTTAGGGAAGAATCTGTTTTCCAAACGGCCGGATAGGTGGTAGAATATCCCCCTTTTCTGGAGGTATGATCCGACCCCGGCCCGGGGGACATCCAGCTACAGAAAGGGGCTAAGATGAAGCGGATGGGCTTTCGCAAAAAGCTGTTGATTTCCATCCTTGTTGTGACGATGGTGTCCGTCGGGGTGCTGGCCGTCCTCTCCTACCGTGTCGCCCGGTCCAAACTGGTGGCCCAAGAGCAACGCAAACTGGCCCAAATGGCCGACCTGATCCGTGAAACGCTTCAGCTATGGGTGGCCGACCGCGAGCGGGAGGTGGTCTTTTTCGCCGAAAACGGGGTCTTCCAGGCAGCCTGCGGCGGCAAACGGATGGACGAGGCCCGGGACCGGCTGGAAAAGTACCACCAGCTATCCCCGCTCTATGAAAACGTCTTTCTCCTGGATCCCTCGGGGGTCTGTTTTCTCGACTCACTGGGGGGAAAGGCGCTCGGGGTCAACATCGCCGAGCGCCCCGAGGCCAGCGGGTGCGTGGATGCGGCCCTTGCCGGAAAGAGCTGTGTCGGAGACGTGGAACAGGCTCCCATTACCGGCCTGCCCGTCTTTGTGGTGACCGCCCCCATTACTGTCGATGGACGGGTGGCCGGGATCATGGGCACGGCCATCGATCTCATTGCATTTGCCGATGTCTTTTTGAAAAACTACAACAAAGACGACTCAAGCGCCATTTTCATGGTCAATGCCGACGGGGTGATCATTTCCCATCCCGACCGGGAGGCGATTTTCAACCAGACGGTCTCCGATTTGGGGATAGACCAGTCGATGCTCCGCCAGGACGGGGGCCCGGTGGCCTATACCGGGAGCCAGAAGTCGATGGTCGGCCGGTTCGCCACCTACGGGAAAAAGGGATGGCGGCTGGTGGTGACGGCCCAGCGGGATACCCTCCTCGCCCCGGTCCGTCACACCCGAAACCTGATCATCGGCCTCGGTGCCGGGGTTATCCTGCTGATGGTGATGGTGACCTGGGGAGTGACCGGTACGGCCTTCAAGGTGATCCAGCGGGCTGTCTCCCGGTTGGAAGCCTCAAGCGCCGGGGTATCGGCCGCCGGCGGGGAGATTCTGGCCGCCAGCAACGGGCTCGCGGAAGGCGCCTCCCAGCAGGCGGCCTCCCTGGAGGAGACCGGATCGACCCTGGAGGAGATAGCGGCGATGACTAAGACCAATGCCGACAACGCCTCCCAGGCCAACGGGATTGTTAGCCAGTCCAAAGCGGAGATGGACCGGGCCGAAGCATCGTTTGGCGCGCTCAACCGGGCCATGGATGAGATCCGCAAGGCCAGCGAGGAAACCCAGAAGATCGTCGGAACCATCGACGAGATCGCCTTTCAAACCAATTTGCTCGCCCTGAACGCGGCGGTGGAGGCGGCTCGGGCCGGCGAGGCCGGGGCCGGCTTCGCGGTGGTGGCCGGTGAGGTCCGGAACCTGGCCATGCGTGCCGCCAAGGCGGCCCAGAACACGGCGGACCTCATCGACTCGACGGTGACCCGGGTCCGGGAGGGGGCCACGCTGGCCGACGGGGCAAACCAGGCATTTTCCGCCGCCGCCGGCCGCACCGCCCGGATCCAGGCATTCATGGAGGAGATTGCCGCTGCATCCACCCAACAGGCCAATGGGATCGAGCAGGTCAACCGGGCGGTGTCGGAAATGGACCGGGTCACCCAACACAACGCCGCCGCCGCCGAGGAGTCCGCCTCAGCCGCCGAGGAGATGAACGCTCAGGCCGGGCGGATGAAGCGCATCGTTGCCGACCTCACCGGGCTGGTGGGGACGGCCCATGATATCCCGCCCGCCGGTAAGTCGGCGCCGGATCGATTACGGAAGGGGGGCCGGAAGGCTCAGCCCGGGAAACCGCTTTTGCTGAAGGGTAGCGGTGTCAGGAGATCCTAGCGTCGGCCCCGGCAGCGGGGAGAAAGGGGAGACAATGACTGTCCATTATCGGAGATATCCGCGAACGCCCATGTCTGGCAAATTATCCGCCGCCATCGTCTTGATGGGGCTTTTGGCCGTCCTCTTTGCCCCGGGGGGCGGATTTCAGCCGGCTGTTGCCGCGGCCGGAGACGCCGCAACCGTGCTCAGCGTTATCGGCTCCGCGGAAGTCCAGCCGGGAGGAGCCGGCGACTGGGAGCCGATCAACCCCGGCGCCACGCTGTCTCCGGGAGACCGGATCCGCACGGGCGCCGACGCCCGGCTCCGGATTCTCAGCCCGGCCGGCCGGCCGGAGACCATCCCCGGCGGCACCGAGACCACCCTCCGTTTTGACGCCGCCGGTGCCGAGGCAAAGGCCGGCGGCTTCGGCGCCTTTGTCAGCGAGCTCCTCAGCGAGGGAAGCCGGACTCGGATCAACGCCGTCCGGGGCCGGGATGAATCGCTCCAGGCGGATTGGATCGACTTCAACGTCGTCGGCCCGATTCCGCCCGAGGCCATCGAGCCGAGTCTCCACCTGGCCGCGGCCTACGGCCGGGAGGGGGCGTTCAACCGGAGCGCCTTTATCCTCTGGCGGCTTCATTCGGCCTTTCCCGACAGCCCCGGGATCGCGGCCCTCTTCGAGTCGTCCCTTGACCGCTACACCCCGGACGGCCGATGGGATGCCGACTCGACGGGCGGCGGGGCCCTGGCCGTCTCTTACACCGGCGACGGGGAGGCTTACGTTTATGTTTACCAGACGACGGCGGTCGGCGGAGACCTTCGGACCGAGTTGCGGTTTCCCGCGACCGCCGCCCTGCCCGGCCTTGGGGGAACCGGATTTTTCCCCAGCCGGGTGGCCCCCCCGGCGCTGATGCTCACCCGGGAGGCCGGGGTGCGGGTCCGGTCCGATGACAAACCGCTCTCCCCGGTGATCGAGACCCTCCCCGAAGGTCATCCGGTCTGGGTCCGGGAAGTCCGGGGCCGACGGTGCCGGGTGGAGAGTAAGACCGGCGTCAGCGGATGGGTCCTCTGCCGAAAACTTTCCGGCGAGGCGGATTCGGGGGGCGCCCGATCGGGAGACCTCCTGACCACGGCTCACCCCCATGAGGGGGCCGGCATCGACCTGGTCTGGGGGATCGCCGCGGCCGGCCCCCTGCCCGAGGATCTTCGAGATGATACCATCGCCAGAGTGGAGCGTGCGGCGGCCGCCGGACAATCGCCGTCGGCCGAATCCATTGCCGATGGCCTTCCCCCGATTCATGGCCCCGCCTTCGTCCATCCTCTGCCGGCCGGCGGGAGCCCATCGGCCCCCTGACCATGGCCGGCATCCGGTTTTCCACGGGGGTCAAAATCGTCACCGCGCTGGCCATCGCGGCCACATTCGCCGCCAACGCCTATCTCGATGTCGGGTCGCCGCTTTTCCAGCGCATCGAAAACCGGACGGTGGATTACCGGTTTCTCATCCGAGGATCCCGGCCGGTGGGGGGGAACACCCCCATTGCCATTGTCCTCATCGACAACCCCTCGGCCCTGGCATACGGCTACCGATCGCCGACCCCCCGCCGGCTCCTGGCCCACCTTGTCGAATCCCTCGATGCCAAGGGGGCCCGGATCATCGGGATCGACGTCTTTCTCGACCGGACCTATAACCCGGACGAGGACCGGGAACTGGAGACGGCGCTTTCGGCCGCCGGGCGGAAGGTGGTCCTGGTTTGCCGGCTCGATCCGGGCGAGGGGGGCCGGGGCGGGGTCATGGAGCGGTTTGCCCGCCATGCGCATCTCGGGTTTTCGGTCTCCCGGTCCGAAGGCGACGAAGCCCACCGCTGGGTCCACATGGGGCGACGGGGAGATCGGTCGGCCTTTTCCCGGAAGATCTACGAGCTCTACACCGGCCGGGCCGCCCATGTGCCGGACCGGGCCGCGGCGGCCGGAGACGGGGACTGGACCCTGTTGAGCTTTCCCGGGCCCCCCTCTCGATTGGACGGCGACGCCCCCAATTTCCTGCTCTTCTCCGCCGCCGACGTGCCGTACCTCCCGGAGGCCATCGTCCGGGACCGGATCTTTCTGATCGGCTCGGGGATCGAGGACCTCGGCGATATTTTCCTGACCCCCTTCAGCATTCAGGCCAACGGCTATCTCCCCATGTTCGGCGTCGAGCTTCAGGCCATCGCCCTGAGCATGTTCTTTAGCAACGACTTTATTCTCGCCCCGCCGGACCCGGCGGTTTTCGGGCTCTATTTCGTCCTGTTTTCGGCCGCCGCCGGGGCGTTCCTCTTTCTCCGGCCCTTCTGGGCCCTGCCGCTGCTCCCGGTGGCCCTGGCCGGATGGGCGGCCCTGGCCGTCCATGGATTCATCGCTTACCGGCTCCTTTTGCCGGTGGCCTATCCCGTTACCGTGCTGTTGATCATCTACATCCTCTGTCAGGGCCTGATCCGCTGGGTCGAGATGCGCCAGTCCCGGTTCATGAAGCGGACCTTTGCCCATTACATTTCCCCGGAGCTGGTGGACCGGCTCGCGGACCGGCCCGAGACGGCCTCCCTGGGCGGGGAAAAGCGGGAGCTGACCGTCTTTTTCTCCGACCTCCAGGGCTTTACCAGCATTTCCGAGAACCTTCAGGCGGACAAGCTGATGGGATTTCTCCACTGGTATTTCGAGGAGATGACGGCCATTCTTTTCGAGGAGCGGGGGACCCTCGACAAATACATCGGCGACGCGGTGATGGCTTTTTTCGGAGCCCCCAACCCCCTGCCGGCCCACGCGGCTCATGCCTGCCGGGCCGCTCTCCGGATGCAGGACCGGCTTTCGATCCTCAACCGGGACCGGCCCGAGGGGTGGCTTCCGGTGACGGTCCGGATCGGGATCAACACGGATACCGTCTTCGTGGGCAATTCCGGCTCGAAAACCCGGTTCAACTATACGGTGATGGGCGATGGCGTCAACCTGGCCTCCCGGCTGGAGGGGGTCAACAAGCTTTTCGGTTCCCGGATTCTCGTAAGCGAAACAACTTTGGCCGGGATCGCCGCGGCACCGCCGATGGACGGCGATGACG
>CAZWGY010000229.1:0-7303 GCA_964633575.1 uncultured Desulfobacteraceae bacterium | reverse complement strand
GAATCCGAAGTCGAAATCACCGCGGTCCGATCCCAGGGCGCCGGGGGCCAGAACGTCAACAAGGTGGCCACGGCGGTCCATCTCCGGTTCGACATCCAGGCCTCATCCCTGCCTGATGGGATCAAACGGCGTCTGCTTGGGAGCCGGGACGGGCGGATCACCAAGGATGGGGTAGTGGTCATCAAGGCTCAGGACCACCGAAGCCAGGCCGCCAACCGGGAGGTTGCCCTGGCCCGTTTGTCGGCGCTGGTCCGGAGCGCGGCCCGGCCCCGGAAATCCCGAAAGCCCACCCGGCCCACACGGGCCTCGGAGCAGCGCCGCCTGGACCGGAAAACCCGTCGAAGCCGGGTCAAGTCCCTTCGGGGGAAGGTCGATCCATCCCGTTAGCCGCCCCAGCCAACCGCTCCAGCCGGGCCACCGACTCGATGTGCCAGGTGTGAGGGAACAGGTCCACCGGCTGGACTTCGGCGACCCGGTACGCTTCGGCCAGGACCGCGATGTCCCTCGCCTGGGTGGCCGGGTTACACGAAACATAGACGATCCGGCGGGGGGCCAGGGCCATGACGCCCGCCACCACGTCCTTGTGCATGCCGTCCCGGGGCGGATCGATCACCATCACGTCCGGCGGCTCCTCGACGGCCGACAGGGTGGTCCGGACATCTCCGGCCAGAAACCGGCAGTTGACGACCCCGTTGTTCCGGGCGTTTTTCTCGGCATCGGCCACGGCCCGGTCCACCACTTCGAGCCCCAGGACGCGGCTTGCCCGGTCGGACAAAAAGATCCCGATCGTTCCGGTTCCGCAATAGAGGTCCACCACCGTTTCCCCGCCGGTCAGCCCGGCAAGCCGCCGGGTCACTTCGTACAGATTGGCCGCGCCTCGGGTATTGGTCTGGAAGAAAGAGGCCGCCGAGATCTCGAAGGTGTATGGCCCGATCCGCTCCCGGAGGCTCCGGTCCCCGGCCAGATGGACTTCCCGTTCGCCGATGGCCACTCCGGCCTTCCGGGAAGTGATGTGATTGACCACCGATGCCACCGTCGGCCCGGATGCCATCAATTGCCGGGCGATGGGGTCCACGACGGCCCGGTCCTCGGCGGAAGTGACCAGGTTGACCATCCACCGATCTTCGGCCACGCCGTGGCGGAGCACGAGAAACCGCCAGAAGCCCTCGTGGGAGCGGAGGCCGTAGGCGGGGGCTCCCGAGGCGATCATGGCCTCCCGGACGATCCCCAGGATGGTGTTCCCGGTTTCCGGCTGGAGAAGGCAGGCCGAGATGTCCAGGACCTTGTGGAAGGTCCCCGGGACGTGGAGTCCCAGGGCGAAGTCGGTCCGGAGGTCCTCCCGGCCGAGCTCCGACGGCAGGAGCCAGCGGCGGTCGGCACAGGAAAACTCCATTTTGTTCCGATAGCCGAAAATCGGGTCGGCCTCGACCGTCGGGTGGACCGGGACATCGGTCAGACCGGCGATGTGAGCCAGAGCCTCGACCACGTGCCGGCGCTTGTAGGCCACCTGCCGGTCGTACCGGAGAAACTGCCACTTGCAGCCGCCGCAATGGCCGTTGTAAGGACATGGCGCCGGCACCCGATCCGGCGAGGGGCGAAGGAGGGCCAGAGTTCGGGCCTCGGCGTACTGTTTTTTCTTCCGGGTGATCCGGGCCTGGACCCGGTCCCCGGGCACGGCTCCGTCCACGAATACCGCCATCCCATCGATCCGGGTCAGCCCCCGGCCGCCAAAGGCCACCGATTCGATCTCCATCTCGAGGGTTTGTCCCCGTTTTACCGCCATGTCGTCAAGTCCTTCTCCATGCCTGAGCCCATATCCTCTACCCTTTGCCGGTCCGCGCCCGACACCGAAAGGAGCTCCAATGTTTATTGATCCGTCCGATCCCGCCGTTTACGGGACCCGACAATTGATCCATTTTACCGTTGACGGCCTCCGCCTTGAGGGGGTTCTCCACCTGCCTTCCGGCGACCCGGACGCCGCCTGGCCCGTGGTGGTCGGGGCCCACGGACTTTACGCATCGGGCGACTCCCCCAAGCAGACCGCCCTGGCCCAGCGCGTCAATGCCCTTGGCATCGCCTACTTCCGGTTCGACCACCGGGGGTGCGGCGGCAGCGAGGGCGACTTCGACCGGGTGACCACCCTCGACGGCCGCCGCCGGGACCTCCTGGCCGCCATCGAGACCCTTCAAACCCGGCCCGAGATCGGGGCCGGGCTCGGACTCTTCGGCAGCAGCATGGGCGGAGCGGTCTGCCTGGCCGCAGCCGGAGAGGTGACCCCCGACGCCATGGTGACCGTGGCCGCTCCGGTTCGGATCGACGGGGAGGTCATCCGGGCCGCCGGGGCTGAAAATCTCGCCCGTGGCGTGGCGGACCTCGCCTTCGACCTCTCCGACCAACTCTCCGGGATCAGCCACATCCTGGTGGTCCACGGTGATGCCGACGCGGTGATTCCCATCGAAAACGCCAGACGGATTCACTCGGCCGCCGGCGACCCCAAGGACCTGATCATCCAACCCGGCGGCGACCACCGGATCAGCGCCCCCCGGCATCAGGCCGAGCTGATGGCTCGGGCCGGCGAGTGGTTTGCTCGCCATATTTTCCGACACGGCCGGCGTCGGGCCTGATGACAACCGGATGGGCCAGGCTTCCCGGCAGGTCCGACGGGGGCCCCGGGACGGCCACCAGGACCGCGGCCATCCCCGGCACGATCCGGCCGAGGTCCGAAAGCCCCAACAGGTCCGCTCCCACCGCGGTCGCCGCATGAACGGCGGCATCCATCGACAACCCTCCGGCCATCAGGAGTCCCAGCTCCGCCCGGACCGAATCGCCGTGATGAACCCCTAAGGTCCCGGCGTCGGTGCCCAGGGCTATCCGGACGCCCAGTTCCGTCGCTTGCCGGATCTGATCGAGCTGATGGTCCAGGTTCCGCCGGGCCATCTCCCGTCTGGACCGCTCAGGACGGCTATCTCCTCCCGCCTCGGCATATCCCCGCATGGTCACCGCCGTGGGAACCCAGACCGTGCTCGAATCGGCCATCCGGCCCATGGCTTCCCGGCCCATGAAAAAACCGTGCTCCACCGACTGGCAGCCGGCGGTTACCGCCTGAGTTACCGGTTCGGGGCCGTTGGCGTGGACCATGACCCGACGGCCCATGGACGTTGCGGTTCGGACCGCCCCGGCCAGCTCCGCGGCGGAAAACTGAGGCGGGGTCGTTTTTCCAAAAGTATCGAGGCTGTTCAATCCGGAGGCGACGATCTTGACGTGATGGATGGGGGAATGGTCCCGGCGGATCGATTCGGCCAGGGACCGGACCGGTTCAGGCGGGCGGCCGATAAGCCGACCGTAGCGGCCGGGGGCGTGCCAGGCCCGGCCCGCCGTCCGGACCCGGACGGGCCAGGTCTCGCCGGACGCCAGCCAACACCGGAGGGTATGGCCGTGATGGTCCCCACCGTCCCGGACGGCAACCACCCCGGCACGGGCCAGGGTTTCTATATGGCCCTGGATGACCGAGCGGGCGGCGGAGTCGTCGTAATCGAGCTGGCGCCGCCGGACTTCGGGGTCAGCGGTCCCGGAAAAGACCAGGTGAAGGTGAGCGTCGATGAGGCCGGGCAGGAGGGTGGCGTGGGAAAAATCCAGGTGGCCCGCTCCCCGCTCCGGGGGGAGCGGCTCGGGGTCATCCCATCCCGTCACCCGCCGGATGCGGCCGTCGGCCACAAGGAGACGGCACCGGGGGCGAGGCGGCGCTCCGGTGCCGTCGATCAGCCAACCCACATCGATGGTTGAGGGGGCCGGAGAAGAGAGGGCATCATAAGACCCCATGTAACGGGCTCCCATTCATGGGACCCCGTTTAGGACAAAAGCGCGGGCGGGTCAAGGGGAGAAGGGAAGAAAGTCAGATTGGGGGGAGCACCCCGGCGACAACCATCAGAGCACGGATGGCCTCCGGCAACCCGATCACCCCATCCCCGCCGGCGTCCCACTTCGACACCGCATCCTCGATCATCCGGTTCACCGCTTCCTCAGTGTAGAGGATCTCGTCAACGGCGTTGGTCTGAACCGTCAGGTCAATCTGGGTGCTCGATCCCTCGTTGCCCACGATGATCCGCCCGCCGGGCGGATTGGTAACGGTCAGAGGGGTGCCGTCCCGATAGACATGGATCACCGCCGGTTCACCGGGAATCGCGCCCTCGGGCTGCTCGATGGGGTGATAGATGGGGATGTCAACGACGTAGTAGTCAAGATGGTTCAACCCGTCGTTGTCTTCGGCCGCCGGATCATAGGCTTTCGGCCCGTCGGCCGTAAGCTGGTGGACCTCGAACCGATAGTCCCCACCCGAGACCATCAGGTCCGTCCGGGCCCGGGAGATGCTGCTCCGGACCTGGACCGTGTTGACAATGGTCAGGGTTCCCCCGATTCGAGCGGGGACCGGCGGGACCGGCTGGGCAATGGACGGTGAAAACAGGCTGAACAGCAACACGGTTGCGATCGCCAGGTGTTTGAACATGAGGGCTTCCCTTTCTCTGACGGTTGCGTGGAAAACACCCAAACCTGGTCTTTTCCTAACCGTTTTTCGGAAGGGCAAACAATGGGGCGGGTAAAGTAACAATGGGTAGGAAAAATCTACTATGACTGGAGAATCTAACTTAACGGAGTGCCGGGGGTCGGCGCGCCTGATCTCTTCCCGCCTGGCCTTCGGTCCGCCGAATCAGCCGAACCTATCCCGTTAGTGATCTGTTCGTGGAGTGATGTGGAAGTGGAGCCGGAAGGCTTTTCCCGATCCGGCTCCGTCAGGCCGACCAGGAGGGCGGGAGGCCGCCGGTCCGGTGAGGCGGCTGGTAATCGGGGTCTATCTCAGATCGGCGTTTCCGGACGTAATCCCGGACGTAGTAGGGCAGGTCCCCCTTCTGGACGTAGGTCCGGAAGTCCCGGTCCGGCCGGTGATCCGGGATGTGGTAGTCTTGGGCGGCGGCGTGGAAGATGTCGTATTCGCTGCTGTTTCGGATGAGGGCCAGCCGGGCGAGGCACTGGGTATCGGTGAGTGGCCGACGGTTCATCCGCCGCCGTTCCGCCCGGTCGATCCGGCGGAGCACCAGGATATAGACCAGAGCCGCCACCACATAGATCAGCGCCGTGATGCCGATCCCGTCGTTCATTGCGCCGTCCATCGGAGCGTCAGGACCCCGTTTTGGACGCCGTATCCCGAGAGCCGGTTGAAAAACGTCATCCCCAGGAGAGAATGGTCCAGGGGAGCCTGGTTCACCGACGCCCGGATGTCAGTCATCTCCAGGTCCCCCACCCGCAGCCGGTCGATGGTCACCGGCGCGCCCCGGCCGATGCCGTTGGCGGTCCGGTAGATCCGGCTGTAGGTGAGTGCATCCGGGTCGAAGCCCGCTCGACGGGCCGCCGACCGGGACAAGACGATGTGGGAGGCCCCGGTGTCGGCCAGAAACCGGACCTTCACCCCGTTGACCTGGGAGTTGATGAAAAAATGGCCGTTATCGGCGGCCCGGACCCGCAAGGTCCCCGGCTCCGACTGGACGGCGCGGCCGGGGATGAGCTCGCCCAGAACCCGGTCCGCCACCTGGGACAGCTCGGCCCGGTAAGCGTGGACGACGGCGGCCGCCAGAAAGATCCCGACCCATAAGAGCGCGTATCGGACGGCCTGGCTTCGGCGCCATTCCCCGGCCCACTCAGCCGCGTAACGGGCCGCCAGGAAGCTGACAAAGAGGGTGAGCGCCACGGCGTAGAGGATTTCCGGACCGTCCTCCCGGATGCTCAAGGGTTCGGGGACGAACCGGTTTAAGAGCAGAAGCCCGGCAAGGAGCCCTCCGGCAATGACCAGAAACCGGGGGCCGGTGCGTTGGCCGCCGGTGTCGGGATCTGGGGGGAGAAACGGCATCAAAGTCTCCTCGGGATGAAACCCGCAGGCGCGGGAATGTTTGGGCGGACACACAGGTCCGCCCCTACGATTTCGATGAAACCCGCGGGCGCGGGAATTTTTGGGCGGACACACGGGTCCGCCCCTACGGTCCGTCCACAAGCCCCTGAAGAAAAATGATAGCCGCCGGCGGTGCGGATGTCAAACGTATCTGGCGCCCCTACCGATCGGAAATACCGCTGTTTTGTGGACGCCCGGCGGAGATCAGGGGAACGGGCGAGCTCGGCAATGGATAAATCGACGGGATTACAACCGGGACCGGAGCCGATCCACCTTCGATTTCACCAGCATCTTCATCATCCCGGCGGTCGTCAGCTTCCCCCGGTGTTTAGCCAGCCGGATCATGGCACTTTCAATGGTGTTCGGGACCTCGGGCCGCCGGGACGGGGGCTTGGCCTGGAGAGTCAGGGCGCCGGCCGGGCAGGTGGTGACACAGAGGCCGCAGCCGATGCACCGGTCCGAATCCAGATGGGCCACGTCGTCGTCGTCCAGGCTCAGAGCGTCCATCTGGCAGCGCTCGACGCAGACCCCGCAACCTTCACAGGCGGCCGGATCAAGGGCCGCCTCAAAGGCCGACGAGACGATTTCCGCGGGCCGGGGATGGCGCTTGAAGGCCTTGAGGACCTGGCAACAGCAGCCGCAACAGGTGCAGATCCAGACGGCCCGGCGGGTGTTGCTGGGCTGGATCACCAAACCGGCCGCCTCGGCCAGTTGGAGGATGTCGAGGGTTTCGGCCAGATCGATGGCGCGGCCCTCGACCCCCATCCGGCCGCCGTCCTCCGCTCCCTGACCCAGGGTCAGACAGCTTTCAAGGGGCTTATCGCATCCCGCGCCGACCATCCGGTGCTCCTGGCGGCAAATGCAGGGGCGGACCGAAAAGTGTCTTTGCTCCCGGACGAGGGCTTCGGCCTGATCATAAGGCATGACCTCCCGGAGGGTTGAGATGCTCCGCCCCACCGGGATCGTCCGCATCTGAGGGGCGGCTTGCCAGGCCCGGTAGTCAATAAACGTCTGGAAATACTCGTTCACGTCCCGAATCAGCTCGGGGGTGAGCCGGTTGACCTGGTTTTCCCAGATGCCCACCACGAAATGGAGCGCCATGTACCGGACCGGTTCGTCCGGTTTACCAAGGGGCATGATCAGCCCTCGCCGGGCCATGTCGGCCAGCCGCTCGGCGGCGTCGGTCCTGGAGATCCCGGCCCGCCGAGCCACCACGGCGGGAGTTTCCGGGATCAGGGTCAGGTGACACGCCAGGTCGGCATCCTCCGGGGAAAAAAGTTGCCGGAGAATCCGAAGCTCCACGCCGGATTCGGTTGCCGGGAAGCCGCCGGGCAGGTTGTCGAGGTGCCGGGCGAGCCGGCGGTA
>CAZWGY010000228.1:0-7311 GCA_964633575.1 uncultured Desulfobacteraceae bacterium | reverse complement strand
TTGGGATAAACTCGGGAAGCGGAACTATCCCATTGAAAATGATACCATCCGCCGGACTTCCATCCGAAAGACGGCCGAGGGGCTGGATGTGGTCCTGTACCTGAAAACCCGTTATCATCTGGCTCCCTTTGTGGAAAAGTCGATCAAGGGGCTGGCCCTGCGGCTCAAGAAGCGCCATCTTTACGGCATTGATCCCCTGGCGGCGCCCGACGCTTCCGTCGGCGCATACGGGAAAAAGGCCGAGGGAACCGTGGAGATCCGCCAGGCCGAGACACTGACCGGGTTCGAGCTGGTGATCAGGGCCGACCGCCCCTTGGGTAAATACCGATCCTTTACCCTGATGGACGAAACCCCGGCCAAGCTGGCCGTGGACCTGTTGGGGAGCTGGCAGTATCCCGGCGCCTCGACGATGGAAACCGATAGTGACCTGGTCGAACGGGTCCGGGTCGGCGAGCATGATGAGTTTCTGCGCGTGGTTTTGGACCTGAACATAACCTCGCCGCCCGCTTACGGGATTGAAGAGACCGACGAGGGGCTCGTTCTGATGGTCACGCGTCGGCCGTCGGCTGACGAGATCCCGGAATAGGTGGCGGATGGCCGTCTAAAAAGAGGATTACATGAACAGCTCTTTCATTTTGTCGAGCGTGACGTTTGTTTACGGCCTGGCCTCCGTGTTGTACATCGGCGGCTGGGTTTTCAAGCGGGACCTGTTGCTGAAAATCGGCACCGGTGTCGCCGGGTTGGCGCTTTTCGGCAACCTGGCCGGGATCTTGCTGCGGTGGGTCGAGTCCTATCAGATGGGGTTCGGACGGGCGCCTCTGACCAACCTTTACGAATCTCTGGTCTTTTTCGCCGCCTGCATTATCGCGGTCTATCTGGTCATCGAGGTCATTTATAGGAATCGGGTGATCGGGGCCTTTGCCACCCCCCTGGCCTTTCTCACCATGGCTTACGCATCTTTGTCGCCCAACATCAGCGACCGGATTCAGCCCCTGATCCCGGCGCTCAAGAGCAATTGGCTCATCGCCCATGTGATCACCTGCTTTCTCGGCTATGCCGGGTTTGCCGTGGCCTTCGGGGTGAGTCTGATGTACATTTTCCGGCAGCGACAGGCCGACGCCCCCACCTCGATAATCGCCCGCTTCCCGGATGCGTCCATCCTGGACGAACTCACCCACCAGACCGTCACCTTCGGGTTCCTGTTTCTCACCATCGGGATCATTACCGGCGCGGTATGGGCCAATTCCGCGTGGGGCAGTTACTGGTCCTGGGATCCCAAGGAGACCTGGTCGTTGATCACCTGGTTCATTTACGCCACCCTCCTTCACGCGAGACTGATGAGGGGATGGCACGGCAAACGGATCGCCTATATTTCGGTCGTCGGTTTCATGGCGGTGCTCTTTACCTATTTCGGTGTCAACCTTCTGCCTGGTCTGCACAGCTACGGGCAATGATTTTTCCTTGACAAGTTTGACATTGATCAGGTACAGACCGTCGAGTTATTTACACCTGTTTGTGTTCCATCGGCCCCATTCGCCCCGTCCGATGGGGCAGAGATCCACGCCGATGCGTGGGGAATTCCCATTTTCGCTTCATCGTAAACCTTAACCCATAGTGTGACGGAGTTTCCATGAGCAACGTAGACGAGAAAGCGAATGAGGTTGCGGCCGCCGCGGAAGAAGCGGCGCACACGCCGTCGTCGCCGAGATCAGCCCGTGAAGGCGGCGCGACCGGGTTTGTCATCATCTTTTTTATCCTCGGGTTCGTGGCCAGTATGATCCTCGGCTGGATAGTCTTTCCCAAGCTGCTTTATTCCCAGAAGGAACAGCCGTTCGACTTCAACCATGCCTCGCATGTGGACATGGTGGGGGGATGCGATAGCTGCCATTTCTTCCGGGATGACGGCACTTACGCTGGTGTCCCCACGCTCATGCAGTGCATTGACTGTCACGAGGATGTCCAGGGCGGCAGCGAGGATGAGATCACTTTTGTCGAAACCTATGTGCGCAATTGGCGTGAGGTCCCCTGGCTTGTCTATTCCCGCCAGCCGGACTGCGTGTTTTTCTCTCACGCGGCTCACGTAATCAGCGGCGGGATGGATTGCGAAACCTGTCACGGCCCCATCGGATCGTCCACCAGCCTGAAACCCTACCAGGAAAACCGGATCACCGGATACAGTCGGGATATCTGGGGCTGGAACATCTCCGGCTTAAAGAAGAACACCTGGGATCGGATGAAGATGGACGACTGCGCCGAGTGCCACATCGAAAACGGGGTTCAGCAGAACAGCGCCCAGACCGGCAAAGGGGCGTGCTTTGTCTGTCACAAATAGCGCTCCGGCGGAGCCCGGGCGTAATGCGCCGGCCATCGGTCAATGGATGAATAACCGCCGACTGGCCATGGTCTTTAAAGCGCGGAGCCGTCGGGGTGGGCTTACCGCCGAGTCACTGCATAAGGGGTAGACATCTATGAATATCGGTAGAAGAAGCTTTCTTTCGTTTATCATTGGGGGGGCCGCGGGAACGGCGCTGACGCCGTTGCCCTGGAAGCTGACCGACGACCTGTCCATCTGGACACAGACGTGGCCGTGGACTCCGGTTCCCGAGGACGGCGCCACCAACTATGTGAGTTCGGTCTGCACCCTGTGTCCGGGCGGTTGCGGCATCACCGTCCGGAAGATCGATGACCGGGCGGTCAAGATCGAAGGGATGGCCGATCACCCGGTAAACCGGGGGGGGATCTGCGTGCTGGGACTGTCCGGCCTTCAGCTCCTCTACGGGCCGCGCCGGGTCAAGGGGCCGCTCAAGCGGGTCGGTGCCCGGGGCGAAGGCCGGTGGGAGCCCATCACCTGGGACGCGGCCATTGCCGAAGTCAGCGGGAAGCTCGGTGAACTGCGGGCCGCCGGAAAGCCCGAGTCGGTCGCCTGCGTCCTCGGCGCCAACTACGGTACGGTGCCCGAGCTGTTCCGGCGCTTCATGACCGCCTATGGGTCGGCCAACGTCTTTACCCCGGAAACGATCTCCGATACTTACGGGATCACAATGAAGCTCATGCAGGGAGCTTGGGCCATTCCGGGAGTTGACGCTGAAAACGCCGACTTCGTGCTATCTTTCGGCGCCGGAGTCCTCGACGGGTGGGGATCGCCGGTGCGGATGTTCCAGGCGCATAGCCACTGGCGGGACAACGGCGGCCGGCTGGTCCAGGTGGAGCCCCGGTTGTCCAACACCGCCGCCAAGGCCGATAAGTGGGTGCCCATCAATCCCGGCACCGAGGCGGTCCTGGCCCTCGGGATCGCCAACGTCCTTATCACCACGGGCCAATACGACAAGGCATTCGTTGACAAACATGCTTTCGGATTTGAGGACTTCACCGACGCGGACGGGAACCCCGCCAAGGGGTTCAAAAGCTATGTCCTGGAAACCTGTTCCGTGGATGAGGTGAGCCGGATTACCGGCGTGGATGCCGCCCTGATCACCGATATCGCCAAGAATTTCAGCGCGGCCAAGCGGCCTCTGGCCCTGGGCGGCCGGGGCAAGGGGATGTCGGCGGGCAGCGTCCATGAGCTCATGGCGATCCACGCCCTGAACGCTCTGGTGGGCAACATCAACCGGCCGGGAGGCATCTGGGCCATCGACCCGCCCGACTATGTGGACTGGTCCGATCCGATCACCGACGAGATCGGACGCAAGGGGCTGGCCAGGGGGCGGATCGACGGAGCGGGAAGCGAGCGCTATCCCCATACCCGATCGATCATCAGCCGTCTCCCCGAACTGATGGTCGAAGGCGAGGCTCCCATCGAGGCGCTTCTGGTATCCGGGGCCAATCCGCTCTATACATTGGCTGATACTCAGGCGGTGAAGGCGGCTCTCGAGAAGATCCCCTTCCTGGTCAGCTTTTCCGAATACATGGATGAGACCGCCGAGCTGGCCGACCTGATCCTGCCGAACCACGTCTATCTGGAGCGATACGAGGACGTCCCGGCCCCGTTCGGCCTCCACAAGCCGGTCATCGGTATGACGAGACCGGTGGTCAAGCCGGAGCTGAACACCCGCCATGTGGGGGATACCCTCATCGCCCTGGGCCGGCGGATGGGCGGGCCAACCGCCGACGCCATGGAGTGGGAGAGTTACGAGGCCTGCCTGAAGCAGACCATGGGGGGCGCCTGGGATCGACTGGAAAAGGACGGGTTTCTGTACAATCCCGAATTCACGCCGGCCGACTGGAATAAGGCATTTGCCGCTACAGGCTCGAAAAAATTCGAGTTTTTCAACCCCAGCTATCGTCACCAGCCGGAGACCGACATCCTGACCCAGGTCCCGGTGGAGGGGAGTTCCGATGACTTCCCGCTCCTGCTGATTCCCTGCGATACCATGCGGTTGGCAACTGGTCCGGTTGCGGATCCGCCCTTTATGGTCAAGACGGTTTCGGATACCGTGTTGACCGGGGATGACCTGATGGTGGAGGTCAATCCGGAGACCGCCCACGCCGTCGGCCTGAGCGAGGGGCGGATGGCCAAGCTGTCCACGCCTGATGGTGATGTCCGGGTTCGGGTTCATCTTTACGAGGGCATTGCGCCCGGGCTGGTGGGAATCCCCACCGGGCTGGGTCATACGGCCAATAGCCGCTATATCGCGAACAAGGGCGTCAATGCCAATCGACTTATCGGTCCGCTGGCCGATCCCATTTCCGGTCAGAACGCCGCCTGGGGCATCCGGGCAAAGCTGGCACGGGCGTAGGTCACGTTTCGGCGTGGCGGGAGTCGTCCCCAACCGATACTATACGCGAGACAACAGACAGAGGATCTGATGAAAACCGCACACACTCCAAAAAAGTACGGCATGGTCATCGACCTGGACAAGTGTACCGGGTGCGGCGCCTGCATGGTGGCGTGCATGGCCGAAAACAACGTCCCCTTTCGGGATGACGAGACCGACAAGACCCTGAGCACCACCTGGCTGCAAGTTTTCAAGCTGACCAACGGCAAGCCATATCCGGAAACGGATATCTGCTATCTGCCCCGGCCCTGTATGCACTGCGAGGGCCACCATGGCCATTCCCCCTGCGTGTCGGTCTGCCCGGCGACGGCTACCGATTACAGCTACGAGACCGGGATCGTCAGTCAGATTTACACCCGCTGCTTCGGCTGCCGATATTGTATGGCCGCCTGTCCATATCACGCCCGGTACTTCAACTGGTGGGACCCGGTCTGGCCCGAGGGGATGGAGAAGATGCTCAGCCCCAACGTCTCGGTCCGGACCCGCGGGGTCGTGGAAAAATGCTCCTTCTGCTTCCATCGCTATCAGCTCGCCATGGAAAAAGCTCATTACGAAGGGCGCCGGGATCTCGAAGAAGATGAATATCAGACCGCCTGTACTCAGGCCTGCCCGGCCGGGGCCATCGTTTTCGGCGACCTTAATAACAAGGCCCATGCCGTCTACAAGTTGAAAACGGATCCCCGGGCATTCCGGCTCCTGGAGAGACTGGGGACCAACCCCAAGGTTTACTACATGAGCAGCCGTTCCTGGGTCCGGAGAGCCGGAGACAACTACCTCAAAGACGAGGAGACAGCCGTCACACAAGCGGCGCATTAGGCGGATACAAACTAAAGACACTGCATAGAGGAGTCGATCACGCATGGATTCTGCATTAATCCCCAAAGGTGTCAAGCGCTGCCCGCTGGGCCGGTTCACCCTCTTTATCCTGATCGTGGGGGCGGTCCTGCTCTGGGGCGTCTACGCCATGATCCTCTGCTGGCTCAAGGGGCTCAACCAGACCAACATGAACAACGCCTACGGGTTCGCTCTCTGGATATGGGCGGACCTCGCCGTGATTGCTTTAGGAGGCGGAGCCTTTTTCTCCGGGTTTCTGAAATACATCATCGGCAAGGATGAGCTGAAGAACATCATTAACTTCGCCGTGATCATCGGGTTTATCTGTTACAGCTCGGCCCTGTTGATCCTGGCCATCGACATCGGCCAGCCCCTGCGGGGATGGTTCATCTTCTGGCACGCCAATGTCCACTCGATGCTCACCGAGGTAGCCTTCTGCCTCTCCTGCTACTTCGCCGTGCTGACCATCGAGTTCATTCCCCTCATCCTCGAAAACCGCCAGATCGACAAGGTCCCCTTCTTTCACAACCTGAGCCACAACATGCACCACATCATGGCGGTCTTCGCCGCCACCGGCGCCTTTCTCTCCTTTTTCCACCAGGGATCGCTCGGCGGCGTCGCCGGTGTGCTCTTCGGCCGGCCATTCGGCTACCGTGAGGGGATTCTCATCTGGCCGTGGACCTTCTTCCTCTTTACCTGGTCAGCGGCGGCCTGCGGCCCGTGCTTCACCATCCTGGTGACCAAGATCACCGAGGCGGTGACCCGGAAAAAGCTGGTGAAGGACAACGTGGTCGAGCTGTTGGCGAAGATCTCGGGGTGGATGCTGTTGACCTACATCATCGCCAAGATCATCGATACCTGGTACTGGGCCGCGGTGACGGTGCCGGAGTCCGGCTTTACCCTCATGGACTTCTACTCGAACAACCCGCTCTATGGAATCTGGATTCTGATCCTGGAGATCGTGATCTGCGGGATCGTGCCGGCGGTGATTCTGGTCACCGAGGCCGGGCGGAAAAACAAGGTCAGCTTGATGATCGCCCTGATTCTGGCCGTGATCGGCGTCTGCGTCAACCGCTGGGTGATGGTCCTTCAGGTCCTCGCGGTGCCGGTGCTCACCTTCGAAGACTGGTTCATGTATTTCCCGAGCTGGCAGGAGATCGCCACCACCATTCTGCCGGTGGCCTACGGGATCATCCTCATCGCCCTGGCTTACCGGTACCTGCCGGTATTTCCCCAGGAAAAGGAGCTCAACCCGGTGGATTAGCGCCGGTTAAGGAGGGATTGCTATGTTTCCGTTTTCATTCGAGTGGATCTGGGATATGAGCCATATTGTCTTCCACGGAGGGCTCTGGTACGCGCTGTCCATTATCGGCCTGGGGATGACCTACTGCATCCTGAAGTCGGTGGTGGACACGATGCAGGGCAAAGGCGCCCATCACGAGGAACACTGATCGGCCCTGCCCGGAACTGATCAACCGCGACTAACTAAATTGAAACAAACCCAGGGCGCCTCCCGGCATGGACGGAGAGGCGCCCTGTTTTATAGAGGTGACCGAGGTGACCATGGACCGCATCATAGTCGAGGGCGGCCGCCGGCTCGAGGGCGAGGTTCGGATCGGCGGAGCGAAAAACGCGGCCTTGCCCATCCTCGTCTCGGCTTTGCTCACGGAAGGCCCCAACACCTACCGAAACGTTCCTGATC
>CAZWGY010000227.1:0-7311 GCA_964633575.1 uncultured Desulfobacteraceae bacterium | reverse complement strand
CTGATGGCTGAAAAACTTTTCAGCCGATCCGTCACCGGCCTTGAAAAGAGGGTCGAAGATGTGATATTGCCCGTAAGCTCTGTTGGATAAACGCCAACGCACCCTAAGGAGGCGCCATGTACTTTAAACAGTTCATCGTTGACGGGATGGGCTGCATGTCCTACCTCATCGGCTGTCCGGCCGCCAAGGTCGCCTGCGTGGTGGACCCCAAGCGCGACGTCGGGGATTATATCGACGCGGCCCGGGCCAACGGGATGAAGATCACCCATGTCTTCGAGACTCACGTCCACGCCGACCACGTCTCCGGTAACATGGAGATCAAATCCCGGACCGGGGCGAAGATCTGCATGCACCGGGACAGCCCGGTGACCTTTGACTTTACCCCGGTGGTTCGGGGTGACGTTTTCGAGCTGGGCAACGCCCGGCTGGAGATCACCGACACGCCGGGCCACACGCCCCACTCCATTTCCATCCTGGTGACCGACAAAAGCCGGGGGGACGATCCCTGGCTGGCCCTCACCGGCGACTGCCTTTTTGTGGGCGACATCGGCCGGCCCGACCTTGCCGGCGAGGAGCTGATCATGGAGCAGGCCGCCAACCTCTACCATTCCCTCCACGACACCCTCGGGGCCATGCCCGAGAGCCTTGAGGTCTTCCCGGCTCACGGCCAGGGGTCGTTATGCGGGAAGGGCATGAGCGCCAAGCCATCCTCCACCATCGGGTTCGAGCGGCGCCACAACCCGATTTTGGGGCTGCCGGAGTCCGACTTCATGCGTGAGATCACCCAGACCTTTCCGGACCGGCCCAAGAGTTTCGCTCACATCATCGCCACCAACAAGGCGGGGCCGCCCCTGTTGGAGCGCTGCCCCATCAAGCGGGACCTCTCCCCGGCTCAGTTCAAGGCGCTCATGGAAGACGGGGCCACGGTGCTTGACGCTCGGGACACGGCATCCTTTGGCGGGGTCCACATCCCCGGGGCCATTAACATCGGGTTGGCCAAGCAGACGGCCAACTGGATCGGGATGGTCATCGACCCTTCGGCCCGGCTGATCCTGGTGGTGCCCGACGAGGCGGCTTATGACGAGATGTGCCGTCAGCTCCACCGGATCGGCTATGACGAGATTTTCGGCTACCTCCACGGCGGGATCGCCGCCTGGCAGGAAGCCGGCTACCCCATCGCTCAGCTCTGGCAGATTTCCCCGGCGCGGCTCAAGGAGAAGCTCGACGACGGCCGGACCCGTCACGTGATCGACGTCCGGACGGCGGCCGAACGGGCGGCGGGGGGGATTCCCGACTCGATCCACATCCCGATCACCGAACTCCTCAAAAATCCGCCGGAGCTGCCCAGGGACGAGGAGATCGTGGTGACCTGTGGGGTGGGCTACCGGGGGAACATCGCGGCGAGCTTTCTGGCCGGGCGGGGTTTCCATCACGTCCACAGCATCGCCGGCGGGCTGACGGCCTGGCAAAACGCCGGCTATCCGCTTTCCTAACCCTTCCATATCGGGTGAAATCGCCATGACCGACGACTCGGACTGGACCATTGTTCTCATCGACGACGAGGAGGGCATCCGGAAGGTGACCGGGATCGCGCTCCGGGATTCGGGGTACACGGTCCACACCGCTCCGGACGGCGAATCGGGCCTCGAGCTCTGCGAGACGGTCGGCCCTCAGATTGTCATCACCGACGTCCGGATGCCGGGGATGGACGGGATCGCCGTGCTGGAGGCGGTCAAGAACCGCCATCCCGATATCGAGGTTATCGTGGCCACCGCCTTCGGCGAGATGGATCTGGCCATCCGGGCCCTTCAGCTCAATGCCTCCGACTTCATCACCAAGCCGATCAACGACGACGCGCTCTCGCTGGCTCTGGCCCGGGCCCGGGAGCGATACACCGCCCGGCAACAGATCCGGGAGTACACCCGCCTCCTGGAAGAGGGCTGGAACGAGACCACCGCCGAGCTCATGGAGACCTTCGCCTTCCAGCAGAACCTCATTGAAAGCTCCATGGACGGCATCCTGGGGGTCAACGGCAAGGGGGAGATCGTCATCGTCAACCGGAGTCTGGAGATTATCCTGGGGGTCTCCCGAGGCGATGTGCTCCGCCGAAAGACCCTGGCGGACCTCTTTACCGCCGACGGGGCCGAAACCATCCGGCGGGACCTGGCCGGCGAGCGATACGGCGGGGTCAACCACCTCTTTCTCTACGAGACCGCCATGTCTCCGCCCGCCGGCGGGACCATCCCGGTCCAACTGTCGGCATCCACCGTCTTTGACCAGAACGGCACGGCCGACGGGATCGTCTGCTACATCCGGGATTTGCGGGAGATCCGCCGCCTGGAGCGGGAGGTGGAGGACAAGGCCAAAATCCTCCAGCAGGACAAGATGATGTCGTTGGGCCGGCTCGCCGCGTCGGTGGTCCACGAGATCAACAATCCCCTGGCCGGGGTTCTCAATTATTGCCGGCTGATGCTTCGGATTCTCGGCCGGGGCGGCGAGCTGTCGGCCGAGAGCCGAGAGAAATTCGAACGCTACCTCAAGCTCGTGGAGAGCGAAACCGGGCGGTGCTCGAAGATCGTCAGCAACCTCCTGACCTTCTCCCGGAAGTCCCCGGCCGAGGTCGCTCCGGTCAACGTCGCCGACCTCATGGCCCGGAGCATCCTCTTGAGCCAGCACAAGCTCGAGCTCTCCAACATCACCCTGAAATCGGCCATTGACGATGCGCTGCCGTCGGTCACCGCGGATTTCAACCAGCTCCAGCAGTGCATTATCAACCTGATCTTCAACGCCATCGACGCCATGCCCGAAGGCGGAACCCTGTTCCTCTCCGCGGACCGGGCGCCGGACGGCGGAGTCGTCATCCGGGTTCGGGACACCGGGGTGGGGATTCCAGATGAGCACCTGCCTCACATCTTCGAACCCTTTTTCACCACCAAGGATGAGGGCTACGGGGTCGGCCTCGGCCTGTCCACTGTTTACGGAATCATCCGCCACCACAACGGGACCATTGATGTCCGGAGCACCGTGGGCGAGGGGAGCACCTTCGAGATCCGCTTACCGGCCGCCTGAAGACCGTTGCGACGCCACTCATTGTTGAACCTTTGGTTGCAAAGTGTTGCGCAACATTATAACCCACTTGAATAATTTTAAATCTTAATGAAATGCCGCTCTATTGTGTTGCGGGTCGGCAACATTTCGTTAGCCCGGCGGCACCACCCGGTTTGCCCTAACCCCCTGACAATGGACTGCCCGTTGATCTGATCCACCCCCTGGCACGGCCTTTGCTTTTACTATCCGCGGTAATCGAGACGGCGCCGTGCCGACCGCGCCGTCGTTCGAGTATAAGGGACGCCCGGCAATCACGCCCCGGCGTGAGTGGATGACGCCATGGAACGAAAGAAGATACTGGTGATCGACGACGAAGCGGACATGCGGACCTTTCTGTCAACCGTCATGACCGCCAATGGGTTTCAGCCCGTGCCGGCCAGGGACGCGGCCGAGGGGCTCCGGCGGGCGAGGGCGGAATGTCCCGACTGCATTATCCTGAACGCCATGATCGGCGGCGAGGGGGGCGTCACCCTCTATTCGGCCCTGAAGACCGACGCGGCGGTCCGGAATGTGCCGGTCCTGCTCCTGTCGGCGCTGCCCGGCCGGACTTTTTTTCGGCTCCACCCGTTTCCCCGGGGTGACGGGGAGCGGGCGGTTCCCCGGCCCGAGGCTTTTCTGGAGACGCCCTGTGAGGCGGGGGAGATCGTTGACACCGTCTGTACCCTGGTGGAATCGCCGGCCGACGTGGCCGGCCCACCGGCCTAACTCCAACCGGTCGTGCCCGTCACGGCTCCAACGGAGGGGAGGATGACGATTCGAATCGGCTTTTACATCTGCCACTGCGGGATCAACATCGCCTATCGGGTGCGGGTCGCGGAGGTCGCCGCGTTTGCGGCGAAGCTCCCCAACGTCGTCGTGGCCCGGGACTACAAGTTCATGTGCTCTGATCCGGGACAGGAGATGATCGAGAAGGACATCGCCACCTACGGTTTAAACCGGGTGGTGGTGGCCTCGTGCTCCCCGCGTCTCCACGAAAAGACTTTCCAGAGTGCCTGCCGGCGCGCCGGCCTCAACCCCTACATGTTCCAGATGGCCTCGGTCCGGGAGCAGGTTTCGTGGGTCACTCGGGACGAGGACGAGGCCACTCGGAAGGCCAAGACCCTGGCGGCGGCGGCCATCAACCGGGTCAACTACCACCACGCTCTGGCGACCCGTGAGGTGGACATCCACCCCAATGTCCTGGTGGTCGGCGGCGGGATCGCCGGGATGCAGGCGGCCCTCGACCTGGGCAACGGCGGCCAGACGGTCTATCTGGTGGAAAAGGACACCACCATCGGCGGCCACATGCTCCAGTTCGACAAGACCTTTCCGACCCTCGACTGCGCGGCCTGTATCGGCACCCCCAAGATGGTGGACGTGGCCCAGAACGACAACATCGAGCTCCTCTCCTATTCGGAGGTGACCGAGGTCTCCGGGTACATCGGCAATTATACGGTCAAGATCCGCCAGAACCCCCGCTACGTCAAGGATGGGGTTTGCACCGGCTGCGGGGAATGCACCAAGGCCTGTCCGGTCACGGTGCCTTCCGAGTGGGACGTCGGACTCGGGGACCGGAAGGCCATCTACCGCGCTTTTCCCCAGGCGGTGCCCATCACCTTCTGTATCGACAAAAAGGACCGGGCTCCCTGCGGGACCGCCTGTCCGGCCGGGGTCAACGTCCAGGGTTACGTTCAGCTCATCAAGGCCGGGAAATACGAGGCGGCGGTCCGGCTGATCATGGAGCGGGTCCCGCTGCCCGGCGTCCTGGGCCGGGTTTGCCCTCACCCCTGCGAAACGGTCTGTCGGCGGGCCGAGGTGGACGCATCCATCGCCATCCGGGACCTAAAGCGGTTTGCCGCCGATCAGGTGGATTTCGAAACCCTGGCGGTTCCGGAGATCGAAGATAACGGCAAGAAAGTCGCGGTGATCGGCTCCGGCCCGGCCGGCCTCACCGTCGCCTACGACCTCCGCCTGGCCGGCTATGGCGTGACGATCTTCGAGGCCCTGGAAAAGCCCGGCGGGATGCTCCGGGTGGGGATTCCCGACTACCGGCTTCCGCCCGAGGTCCTCGACCGGGAGATCGGCTACATCCTCCGGCTCGGGGTGGACCTCCGGACCGGGGTTCGATTCGGGACCGACATCGGCCTGTCCGACCTGACGGCTCAAGGGTTCGACGCCGTTTTCATGGGGATCGGGGCTCATGAGTGCATCCGGCTTAACATCCCCGGCGAAGACGAGGGCGAAGGGGTTTGCGACGCGGTTGGCTTTCTCCGGGAGGCCAACCTCGGAGACCGGGCTCTCCCCGGCAAGTCGGTGGCGGTCATCGGCGGCGGGAACGTCGCCATCGACGCGGTTCGGGTGGCCCGGCGGCTGGGGGCCGAGTCGGTGAGCATCGTTTATCGCCGGAGCGAGGCCGAGATGCCGGCTTTTGCCGACGAAATCGCCGGGGCACGGGAGGAGGGGATCGATTTCCATTTCCTCACCGCTCCGGTCCGGGTGGTCCGGGAAAACGGCCGGGTGACCGGCCTTGAGTGCATCCGGACCGAGTTGGGCGAGCCCGACGCTTCGGGCCGGCGCCGGCCTGAACCGGTGGACGGCTCCGAATTCATCATCCCCTGCGAGGCGATCATTCCGGCCATCGGCCAGCGGCTTGACGAGTCCTGGGCGGGGGACGACTGCACCCTCGACTGCACAGACCGGCATCTCATCGCCGCCGATCCCCGGAGTCTCCGGACGAGCATCGAGACGATCTTTGCCGGGGGCGACGCGGTCCGGGGGCCGGCCACCGTGGTGGAGGCCATGGCCGACGCGCACCGGGCCGCGTCGGCGATCCGGTGTTACCTCGAGGGCCGGTCCTTTGACGAGCTGCCCGACCCCCAACCCGATCCGGTGGACCCCGATGCCTGCAAGTGGGCCGAGGTCCCCGAAGACTGCGTCCGGCGGACCCGGGAGGCGGTCTGCCATCTGGATCCCGAGCTCCGGGCATCGTGCTTCGACGAGGAATCCGCCGGGTTTACCGAGGACCAGGCTCATGCCGAGGCCGACCGGTGCCTCAATTGCGGGGTCTGCTGCGAGTGCATGGAGTGCGTCCGGGCTTGCGAGGCCCACGCCATCGACCACACCATGCGCCCGGTCGAACGGGAGGTCCGGGTGGGCGGGATCATCCTGACCACCGGCTACGACGTCCTCGACCCGACCCCCATGAAACAGTACGGTTACGGCCGCTATCCCAACGTCTTCACCAGCCTGGAGTTCGAGCGGCTGAGCAACGCCACCGGCCCCACCGGCGGGCAAATCAAGATCAGGGACGAAAACGGGGAGCTCACCCGAACCCCCAAAAGCGTCGCCCTTCTTCACTGCATCGGGAGCCGGGATGTCAACTACCATGAATACTGCTCCCGGGTTTGCTGCATGTACGCTCTGAAATACTCTCACCTCATCAAGGAAAAGGTGGGGCACGACACCCCGGTTTACGATTTCTACATCGACATGCGCTGCTTTGGCGAGGGCTACGAGGAGTTCTACCGGCGGTGCCAGGAGGAGGGGACGACCTTTGTCCGGGGCAAGGTGGCCGAGATCACCGACCGGGCCGAGTCCCCCGGCGAGGAGGGCAAGCTGATCTGCCTGGCCGAAGACACGCTCATGGGCCGGGCCATCCGGGTCCCGGTGGACATGGTGGTCCTCTGCGTGGCCATGGAGGCTCGGGCCGACGCCGGGGATATCGGCCGGATTTTCGGGGTGAACACCGGGTCCGACGGCTTCTACCTGGAGGAGCACCCCAAGCTGGGGCCTCTGAACACCGCCACCGATGGCGTTTTCATCGCCGGGGCCTGCCAGTCGCCCAAGGACATCCCGGACACCGTGTCTCAGGCATCCGGAGCGGCGGTCAAGGCCCTGTCGTTGATCAGCCGGGGCCGGGTGACGGTTCCGTCGGCCATCTCCTGGATCGACCCGGATGTCTGCGCGGGGTGTCAGACCTGTATTGGCCTCTGCCCTTACGGGGCCATCGAGTTTGACGAGCGCCGGGGGGTGTCGGTGGTCAACCCGGCGGTCTGCAAGGGCTGCGGGAGCTGCGCCGGGTTCTGCCCCAGCGGCGCGGCACGGGTGGACCACTTCCGGCCCGAGCAGGTTTTCGCCGAATTCGACGGGATCATGGACGCCCTGGATGCGGTGGGCATGTAAGTTGAGTGATGAGTGATGAGGACTGAGGGCTGAGTGATGAGG
>CAZWGY010000226.1:0-7322 GCA_964633575.1 uncultured Desulfobacteraceae bacterium | reverse complement strand
ATTCGTGGTTAAATAAATTCTAAGTTTTTTCGTGTATTTCGTGTATTTCGTGGTTAAAAAACCATTTTCATGCCCGGGGGTGTCGCGGTGCTCCCGATCATGTGAGTTTAACCCAAAACTGAGCTTCAGGCGGTCCCGCTTATCCCGAAAGCGACATCAGGGCCGGGACCAGCCGGGTTTCATCGATCCGGGGCGCGGTCCGGTCACTGACCAGGGGGAGATGAAGCGCGGTGATCCCCATCTCCTTCAGACGAGTCTCGTCGGGTCCGCCCCCGTAATGGCCGGGGTCGTCGTCCAGAAGGACAAACTGGAGCACGTCCCGAGGGCGGATGGTTCCGGGGGCGTCGGCGGTGAGGGCATCCAGGAGCCGGTCGATCTGGTCATCGACGGTGTGGCCGACCAGCTCGGGATCGAAAGCGGTGTTGGGGATGAAGACCTTTGGGCTGGGATTGGCGGCGACGGCATTTCCCACGCCGGCCGGCAACAAGTTGGCCAGGACGCTGGAGTAAAACGAGCCGATGGGGTAGCAGATAAGGTCGGCGCCGGCGATCAGGGCTTTCATTTTGTTTCGGATGGGGGGCCGGATCGGGGCCGGGTTCCGGCGGGTCCGGCTCAGGTAGAGGCGCTTGATCGGCGCGTCCAGCGGGGCGGTCTCCTTGCCGGTAAGCCGGTGCTGGCCCACCACCGTCCGGCCGTCGGCCAGCTCGGCCACCAGGTGGAGATCCCGGTTGAGCATTGGCCGGACGATCCCCCGGACCTGGACGAGCTTCGAGAAAATGAAGATCACCGGGTCGAGGTGACGGCCGTTGTCGAGGTAGCCGCCGGTCAGGATCAGGTTCCCGATGCTCGCCTTGCCCAGGTCGAAATCGTCGGGCTTATGGTGACGAAACCGGCTCAGGTGGTGGCGGATGATCTTCCGCATGGGGTCGGGAATCCGGGCCACCAGGGGATGCCGGCCCCGGATCATCCGGTCGAGGGTCTCCCGGAGCTCATCGGCGTCGCCGTCTTCGGGGAGGCGGTGAGCGAAGAGCTTGAAAATCTCGGGGTTGCCGTGAAGGCTCCGGTCGGCCAAGGCTAAAAGCCGGTTCCGGACGTCGCCGATGGCCGGCATCCGGAAGGCGTCCCGGAGCCGTGCCGAAGAGCCGCCGGAGTCGAACGGGGTGATGACGTGGACCGTGTTGTGGCTGTAGTCGATGATTTCGGCGCAGGCATCCCGGAGAGCGGTCCCGCCGGAGAAGAAGAGAATCCGGGGGCCGAGGTCCGGGCTCCGCTGAAGGCGGGCCAGCCGGACCGGGTCCGGAAGGCTTACCGTCCGGGTGATTCGGAGGTCCATGCGATCAGAGCCTCGACCGCCGCCTCGAAGTCGATCCGGCCGGTGATTTCGAGAACGGCGCAGGCCGACAGGGTCTCGATGTAGGCGTCGGGCGTTGGGTTCGGATGGGCACAATCCCCGTCGGGAAGAAAAAAGAGGCCGGTGGACTTCATGAAGGCCGGCAGGAGGTCGCGCCGGTCGCCGATGTTCACCGGGCTCAGGGTCGTTTTCCCCTTGTCCCCGGTCCAGTTCAGGATCACCAGGGCGTCTATATGGCCGTCGAGGACAAACCGGTCCGGACCGAAGCATTGGTCGATGGGCGTGTCGTACTTGTGCTCCACCGTCCAGAGGGTCTCCCGTGACAGGGCGGCGAACCGGTCCCGGTCGGCCGGGGGCACGATGGACTCGAGGTCCGGGTTGTTCAACGCGGTCCCGGGGTTGATCCGGGGGAGCTTGGCCACTCCGTGCATGAGCACACCGGTTTCGTCCCGCCGGACCATGAGGCGGTCGTTGCTCACGAATTTCGCCCCCGGCGCGGCGCTCATGAGGTGGAGCGCCAAAGTCGATTTCCCGGCCCCGGAGAACCCGGCCAGGCCCAGACCCCGGCCGTTCATGATAACGCCGGCGGCGTGTCCCAAAAGATAGCCCCGGCAGAGCAGCCACTCGATGTAACGGTTGTTGATGAAATTGACCACCTGGTTCAGGTTTTCCAGGCAGGGACCGGCCGCCAGGTGCTCTCCCCCGCCAAAGACGAAGACCATCCCCGTGAGCCGCTTCCGGACGGCCCGGCCGCCGGGCAGGTCGATCCACTCCTCCTTGATCTTGGTCTTGCCGGGGTCGGGCGGCTTGATATGAAAGGGCAGGGCCGGCTCCGGGGCGGGTGTCTCGTGGACCGAGATCCGGATGTCCGGTCCCCCGCCGGAATTGTCCAGAAAGGCGTTGAAGTAGTCGGCCAGCGCGTCGATGATCTCCGGCTCGCTGGCGCTCACCCCCACCCGGCAGTATCCGAAGCGAAGGGTGAGGTCGGTGTTGGCCGGAGTAGCCGACCGGAACTGGTCGATGATGGTCCGGCAATGGGGCAGGAAAGTCATGGCGAAATCCGTTCGATGACGTAATCCACCAGCCGCCGGGCCGGGTCGATGCCGCTGGTGGAGGTGATTCCCCGGAACCCGCCGAAGGCCGAAACCTCGAAGACCAGGGGTCCGTCCGGGGTTTCGGCCACATCGACGCAGGTAAAGTGGAGGTCGAACAGGGCCTGGGCCTTCCGGGCCAGCTCGATGGTCGATGGGGCCGGTTCAGCCGGGAGATACTTCCCTCCGGATCGAGTGGTGGTGTTCCAGGCATCGCCGTTTTTGCACCGGGCATAAGTGGTCAGGTATTCGCCGCCGAGAAAGACGATCCCCAGATCCCGTTCCGGCAACGGAATCTTTTTCTGGATGTAAAGGATAGAGTTATTTCGGGCATAGGCGGCGATCCGGGATTTGGCCTCCGGCCCGGCGCTGATAACCTCCATGCCCCGGGCCTTGGACGTGTAGAGCGGCTTGAAGACCGCTTCACCGTAAGCCTCGACCGCATCCAAAGCCGCGTCAGGGTCCTCGGTGATGGTGGTCTCCGGCATGGGAATGCCGCCTAACCGGAGCGTCACCGTGCAGGATAGCCGGTCGAGGACCCGCATGATGGACAGCGGGGCGGAAAACATGGGCAGACCCCGTTCATTGAGAAACCGGAGGATTTCCAGCCGGTCCAGGAGGTCGGCCGAGTACCGGGCGCCGACTTTCTTGATGATCAAGGCGTCCAGGGTGGACAGGTCGATGCCGTTGTGCATCGCCCGTCCGGTTTCAAGGTCGAGGCGAATCCGTTTCAGATCGATGAGTATCCGGCGGCCGGTGACTTCACCCACCGTGTCGGCAAGGGTTTCCGACGACCAGCCGCCTATGGTTCCCACAACTCCGATGGTCGGCATGGGCATGTCCTTTGTTATCAATAAAAGAGAATCTCCGCCGGAAACCGGAAGGTCTCCGGCGGCGCTTCCCGGTGGTCGGCCAGCCGCTCCAGAAGAAAGTGAGCCCGGAGGAACATGTCCCGGGCAAAGCGGTAATTGAGCTCGAACCGGGTGGATGTGTAAAATGATCGGGCCATGGCCAGAGCCATCCGGGCCTCGAAGGTCGTGTCGTCGTGCCGATGGGCGAATGACCGGAAGCGATCCCAGAAATGAGCGGTCACCTCGTCGATCCGATCCCGGATTTGAGGCTCGAAGATGGGAAGCCGGAAGTTCGAGGTTAGAAACACCGACGCATCCTGAACATAATCAGCGTCGCGACTCCGGTAAAGGTCGATGTAGTGGATCTGCTGGGCCGCGTGGTCGTAAACGATGTTGTTGACGTTGAAATCCCCGTGGATAAAGATGGCCCAGGGAGCCGTCAACGTCTTTTCCACCTCGGCGCAGGTCCCGATCAGCTCGTCGGTCCCGGCAATGGCCAGCCCGTCGATTTGACGGTGCGGGCGGTGAAAATGGGGGTGGACCCGCCGGATGGCCGACATCCGGCTCCGGAGCTGGCCCATGTAGTCGGTCCGGATGCTCGCCCGCTGACGGGTGGTCTCCCAGATGTCGCTCAGGGTCTGCTCGAAAATAAAGATCACGTTGTGAACGATTTCCGGGGTCTCGGTCAGAACCACCTGATCGAGGGTGCAGCCGGTCAAAAACTCCACCAGAAGCGACGCGGTGTCGTGCTTTTCGTAGTAGCCGAAAACCCGAGGCGCCAGGCCCGGGAAGATCTCATCCCACCGCTTGATATTTTCCCGCTCCTGCTTGATCTTCTTTTTGGCTCCCTCCTTGAAAATCCCCTGGGCCTTGATATTGGAAGACCGCTTGTCGTCCACCCGACCGATCCGGCAGCCGGAACGCGACCCCCAGATGGCGTTGAAGTCGATGTCCGACAGACTCCCATCGAACCCGGATTCGGAGAGGGTCCTCTGGAGGGCCTCGAAGTGACGGATTTTGATCCGGTCGCCGATGATGGCAAAGAGGAGAGCCTCGCCGACGTTGAGGATGGCATCACCGATCCGCTCCAGATACCGGAAGATGAACAGGACCGTGATCCGGTCCTCGATCCGCCCCGATTCCCGCATCTCGTCCATGATCCGATCGAAGGCCGCCTTGTAGAGACCGTCGAGGGTGAACTCCGTTTTGCAGATGTCCAATGCCCCGGAAAGGTCCCGTGCGGCGAAGACCGACGAAATCCGCGACAGGGCCGTTTGAATCTCGGTGAACATCGGCTGATAGTCGTAGTCGTGGATAAAGGCGATCTCGGAAAGGTAGTGGGTCTGCCGGGCGATGTTGACGCAGTAATCGGCGATTCGTTCGAGGTTGACGCAGATGATGTGGAGCGACCGGATATCGTTGATCTCTTTCGTGTCAACGTCACTGCCGCCGTGAATCCGGAAAAAACAGAGGTTTTCCACCGTGGACTTGAGGTTGTCGGCGTAGTCGTCCTTGGATGCGATCTTTTCCAGAAGGTCCGGGTTGCAGTCATTGAGGAGTCCGCAGGTGAGCTTCACCTGGTCCTGAACCTCGGTGACCAGAAACCGGGCGTTGTCGATGATGGTCTTAAGACTCGTCGGCATGGTCGTCCGGCCCGGTTCCGATGTGGATGCTGCGCTCCCGATCCAGATGGCTCTTGGGCTCCTTCCAGGATATCTTGATGGAGAGCTTGTTTTTGTTACCCTTTTTTCGAGCCTTGACCTGAAACTGAAGGATGTTGTTCGGGGTGAGAACCAATTGGTCGCCCTCGGAAGAAAGGGTGATGGTGCCCTTCTGGAAACCCTCCATCAGGGCGCCCAGATACTTGCCGATGGTCTCGTTGTCCTGAAAGGATTCGTGCTCGAACTGCTCTTCTCGGGCCATGGGGCTCCTTTTCGTGCATGTCGCCGGGGGGGAGTGCCGGGTCAGGCCAGGCGGCTTCGGTATTCCTCGATGACGCGGTGGCGGTTGAAGTTGGCTTTGATCAGGGCCTTGCGGATGGTCAGGTCGTCCCAGGCCGTCTGGACCCCGATCTCCCGGGCCGCCTTTTCCCGGTTCTGCTCCCTGGGGTCCCGGGCCTTTTCCCCCATATGGGTGTCGTCGCCCATGAAAATGAGAAGCTTCCGCTTCGACTCGGGCCGGGTCCGGTTTTTCTCGGTGAGGACCGAAATGAGGAAATGGGTGTACTTGAAGGATTGGGGGTTCCAGACCTCGTAGCCGTCCACGTCGTATTCGGCCAGAAGGATCGGCCAGAACTGCTCGGGGTGAGGGATGACGATCCCCGCGCCGTGATGCCGGGCCTCCTCGATGATCTCGCTGGTCCGGTAGAAGTACTGGAGCGGAAATTCGGCCTTGACCTCCTTTTTAACCGCCGCCAAAAAGGTCTGAGCCCGGTCGATGAGGGTCTCGCCGTAGTCCGGCCGGAGCGTGTCGAAATAGTTACGCAACAGCTTGTTCTTGATCGACATCCGGGGCACATCGGCCATCCGGTCATCCAGAATCCGGCCGATCTTCTTAACCCAGCTCCGGACGAACCGGACCAGTTGAGGGCTCGCTCCGGTAAGCCGGGCGGCCCGGTCCAGCCGATCCTCCACCGGCTCGGCAAGGGTCCGGATGAAATCGAAAAGCTGTGAGGACCGGTACTTGAAGGTGTGAGCCAGCATCTCCTTCAGGATTGGAGCCTCCTCGACCTTTTCGGCCGTAAAGTGAAGGAGAAGCTGGACCTTCTGGTTGAACCCCGTCGAGAGGCAGTCCACCTCCACCCCGGCATAGCCGTCGTAAGTGAGGAGCTCGTTGTGCTGAGTGGGGATGATCAGGGATTCGGTCATGTCGGGAAAGGTCCCCGCGATCCGGCTCCGGATGAGGTCCATGGGGATGTGCTCCGGATGCCAGTGGACCGCCAAAACCGTCTCCTGGTGAGGATAAGTGACCGCCGGAGTGACGATTCGCTGCTCCTGGGTTTCGTCTAGCCGGGTCGAGACCACCCGGGAAAAACGCTCGATGTCGGCCTCGGTGATCTCCTCGGAAACCGCCTGGGGCACCAAAGGGATGCACTCGCCGGTTTCGGGCTCCTCATCAAGGCTGGGCGTCGGGGTCGATCTATTTGTATCGGTCATGGCAGTCGCTCTTGATGGCTTTGATCTGGTTGTACCGATCCTGGGTTTGGGCGGGATCGCCCGCCTTGAAGGCGACGAGAAAATCGCCGCAGGCCGTTTTATAGCGCGGATAAAATTCATCCCCGTTGGACGGGTAGGTGATCATCAGGGCTGAATCGGCCATGAAGGAATCCACCGTCTCCCGGTCCGGCAGCCGGCCCCCGGCCAGGGCCTCGCCGATCTCCTTAAAGCTGCTTTTCATCCGCTTTTTCAATGCCTTGTAATCGGGCCGGCCGGGGCTTCCCCCCGGCTGCTGCTTTGACCGGCGGCCGGCGCCGCCCTTGGCCTTCATCCGCAGGAAGTAGCCGTTTTCCCGGGGCTCGATGCTGATTTTGAGCTTTTTGACGGCGGCCGGGTCGAGGTCGTCGAGGCCGGTGCCGGGGCGGTCCACGGGCCGGCCGGCGATCCGGTCGGCCAGTTGCCGGAACCAGTCGGCCGCCTCGGGAACGGTCATCCTCGCTTCGTATTTTCCGTCTTCGCCTTTCATTCAGTCGCGTTCCTTTCCCGGGAGCATCCCGAAAATTATTAGCTTGGCTGACAATTGTTCAGATTGTGTTAGCGTTTGGTGAGAAATCGGTGAGGGCGGCCGGGGGAGGTGCCGGCTCACCCCCGACACCGGAAACCAGTGAAAAAGTTTTGCAAGTGGGCGGGCTCCTGTCAAGGGTGTTTTTCCCGGGGGTAGGGAAGGGGAAGTCAGCCATGCTCGCCCGTGTTTCACCGTCAGGCGGGTGACCGTTTGAAAGCGGATGGAAAAGCATCGTTTGGACCATTCGTCTCATCCGGCTCATCAAATCCCTCCCCCCAGCGCTATCTTCTAACGGCTTCATTTTACGGA
>CAZWGY010000225.1:6045-7326 GCA_964633575.1 uncultured Desulfobacteraceae bacterium | reverse complement strand
AGCGAACAGACGGGTCCGCCTCTACAATATGCGGGCGGGACGCCCGCGCTCCCAGGGCGGAGACGGATGAATTCCGCCATTCGCGAATTTGGGATTGACCGGGGAAGCGAAATTCATTATGACAGATTTATGATTGATAAGGCCACGGATATTCAAACCGCCCTCGCCGGCCTCCGTGACGGTCAGACCGTCATGGTGGGCGGGTTCGGCGTCCCCGGCACCCCGTTTATCCTCATTGGCGCCCTTCTGGACGCCGGGGTTCGGGACCTGACGCTGATTAAAAACGAGGCCAACGAGGACCACAAGGGGGTCTCGAAGCTCATCGAGGCCGGGCGGGTCCGGAAGCTCATCACCTCTCACCTGGGGCTCAACGCCACCGTCATCGGGATGATGAACCGGGGGGAGATCGAGGTGGACTTCCATCCCCAGGGCATCCTGGCGGAAAAGATCCGGGCCGGCGGGGCCGGTCTGGTGGGAATCCTTACCGACATCGGCATCGACACCATTCTTCGGAATGAGAGGCGGGTGATCGAGATCGACGGCCGGGATGCCATCTACGAGCCGGCGCTCCGGGCCGACGTGGCACTCATCCACGCCGCCGCCGCCGACCGGGCCGGAAACCTTGTTTACGAGAAGAGCGCACGGAATTTCAACCCGATCATGGCCACGGCCGCGGACCGGGTGATCGTCGAGGCTGAACAGTTGGTGCCGGTGGGCGGTCTCGACCCCGACGCGGTCCACACCCCGGCGGCTTTTGTGGACCACGTGGTCCCCATCGAGGCTCTGACCCCCGAATACGGCATCCTGGCGCACCATGCCCTATAAGGAAAAAATCGCGGCCCGAGCGGCTCGGGAGATCTTGCCCGGCCAGGTGATCAACCTGGGCATCGGGATTCCCACGTTTATCCCGCGGTACCTGGCCGATGACACCCCGGTGGCCATCCATTCGGAAAACGGCATCTTCGGGATGGGGCTCCGGGCAGCCCGGGGAGCCGAAGACCGGAACCTCATCGACGCCGGGGGAAGCTATGTGACCACCCGTCCGGGAGCCGCCTTTTTCGACAGCGCCCTCTCCTTTGCCCTGGTCCGCGGCGGCCGGCTCGACGTGGCCTTTCTGGGGGCCCTGGAGGTGGCCGAAAACGGGGACCTGGCCAACTGGATCATCCCCGGCAAGTTCGCTCCGGGCATCGGCGGCGGGATGGAGCTGGCTCAGAAGGCCCGACGGCTCATCGTCACCACGTCCCACACCACCCGGACGGGCGAACCCAAGATCATCCCCCG
>CAZWGY010000225.1:3711-5945 GCA_964633575.1 uncultured Desulfobacteraceae bacterium | reverse complement strand
TCATCGTCACCACGTCCCACACCACCCGGACGGGCGAACCCAAGATCATCCCCCGGTGCAGCCTGCCGCTCACCGCCGCCGCCTGTGTCGATACCATCATTACCGAGCTGGCCGTGATCGACGTGACGCCCTCGGGGCTGACCCTCCGGGAGATCGCCGCCGACACCGACCTGGATACGGTCCGGGATCGGACCGCGGCCCCGCTCACCATCCCGGCCGGGAACATTCCAACCTTCTGAGATCAAAGGATAGGTAATAGGTTATGGGTAATAGGTGATGGGTGATGGGTGATGGGTGATGGGTGATCGAAATCGAAATCGAAATCGAAATCGGGATCGGGATCGAAATCGAAATCGATGTAAACGCGCTCACATAAAGTTATAGGTGTCAGGTTATGGGTTATCGGGAAAGGGACCAAAAGCTCGTCGAGACCGTGGACGGCCTCGCCGACGAGATCATCGACTTTGCCGCCCGTCTGGTGGCCGAGCCGAGTACCCTTCACAACGAGGACGCGGCCGTCCGGCTGATGGAGGCTGAGCTGATCCGCCTTGGGCTGGCTCCGACCCTGGTGCCGATCAGCGCGGAAACCCTTTCCCACCATCCGGGCTTTGCTCCGGTCCCCTGGACCTACGAAAACAAGCACAACGTGGTGGCGGTCCGGCCGGCCGACGGGACCGGCGGCCGAAGCGCCCTGTTCAACGGCCATCTCGACGTGGTGAGCGCGGCGCCGGCCGACCTCTGGACGGACGATCCGTTTACGCCCCGGGTGGCCGATGGGTGGCTGTGCGGCCGGGGCGCCGGGGACATGAAGTCGGGCGTGGCTGCCATGACCTTTGCCGTGGCCGCCGTGGAGCGGGCCGGGTTCGGCCTCAACGCCCCGGTGACGGTGGAAGGGGTGATCGAAGAGGAATGTTGCGGCAACGGAGCTCTGGCCTGCATTGCCGCCGGGTATGACGCCGACGCCGTCCTTATCCCCGAGCCCTTCGGTCCCACCATCCTCACCAGCCAAGTGGGGGTTCTCTGGTTCCGGGTGGACGTCGGCGGGGTTCCGTCCCACGTCCAGTCGGCCCCGGCCGGCACCAACGCCGTGGAAAAGGCATTTCCCCTGATGGCGGCCCTCCGGGAGCTGGAGGCCGAGATGAACGCCGAGCCGGCCCCGGCGCCTTATCGGGACCACGCCCACCCGCTCAATCTGAACATCGGAATCTTCGAAGGGGGAGACTGGCCCTCCACCGTCCCGGCGGCTGCATCCTTTCACGGCCGGCTCTCCTATTATCCGGGCGCCGAATACGCGGACGTTTGTGATCGGATTCGCCGAGCAATCCGGGCCTCGGCCGAAGCCGATCCCTGGCTCTCCCGAAACCCCCCGACCGTAACCTTTTACGGGTTTCGGTCCGACGGACACACGGTGAGCCGGGATCTCCCGGCGCTTGCAACCTTAAACGACTGCCACCGGCGGTTGACCGGGACGGATGCCCGGGAGTACATCTCCACCTGCACCACCGACCTCCGGGCCTTCCACTTTTACAGCGGGGCTCAGGCCACCTGTTACGGGCCGGAAGCCGAAAACATCCACGCCGCCAACGAGCGGGTTCGGATCGACAGCGTCATCCGGACGGCCAAGGCTTATGCCCTGTTCCTGGCCGACTGGTGCGGGTTGAAGGAGTGACCCCGAACGAGAGGGATATCCCATGGAAGCAATACGGATCATATCATCCGGCAAGGCGTTCATCCGGCCGATTCTCGAGGCTGCCCTGGAAAACGAGCTGCGGACGGTGGAAGCTGGTATTATAAAGACCCGTGAGCGTTTGGCGGGGTTCGAAGCGCGGTACAACATGTCAACGCAGGCATTTATCGAGTCTTATGAAGCCGCCGGACTGCCCGAAACCTTGGATTTCATTGAATGGATCGGGGAGCACCGACTGCTTAACAGGCTGAGCGAGCACGCGGAGACGATCCAGAGCGTAGAGATTAAGCAATAGGCGCGTGGCTCGGCTCATTTTGCCGGAAATCGACTTTTTAAAAGAAGAAACGGATACATAAGATATGAAAGATGTCGTGATTGCCGGATACTTGAGAACCGCCCAGTCCCGGAGCCGTCCGGGCGATCCGGACCGGGACCTGTTCGGCCAGCTCCGGGCGGACGACCTCCTGGCCGGTCTCATCCCCCCTGTTCTGCATCAGGCCGGAGTGGGCGGCAAGGATGTGGATGATTTCATCGTCGGATCGGCTCT
>CAZWGY010000225.1:1271-3611 GCA_964633575.1 uncultured Desulfobacteraceae bacterium | reverse complement strand
ATCAGGCCGGAGTGGGCGGCAAGGATGTGGATGATTTCATCGTCGGATCGGCTCTTGGGGTGACCGAAGGCTGGACCTACGGGGGTCGGACCCCGGTATTTCTGGCCAATCTTCCCGCGACGGTCCCGGCCAAGTTTATAGACCAGCAGTGCGGATCGGGGATGGCGGCGATCCACACCGGCTACCTGGAGATCGCCGGCGGGATGGCCGACGTGGTGATCGCGGCGGGGATGGAGCACATGACCCGGGTTCCAATGGGGCCGCCTCTATTCAAATCGGGCGTCCTGTCGGTCAACGAGCGGCTTTACACCGAGGACCAATACCTTCAATGGGACATCGCCACAGCTCTCAACATGGGGCTAACGGCTGAAAAACTCTTTGAAAAGACCTCGCTGACCCGGGCGGACCTCGACCGCTGGGGAGCCCGTTCTCATCAACTGGCCGCGGCCGCTTATGATGCCGGGTTTTTCAAGGATGAGATCCTCCCGGTGGCGGCCCCCCAGGCCGACGGTTCCCTCCGGGTTGTGGACCGGGACGCGGCGGTCCGGCCCGATGCCACAGCCGAAAAGATGGCCGAGCTCCGGCCGGTTTTCAAGCCCGACGGAGTGATCACCGCCGGCAATGCGTCGCCTCTGAACGCCGGAGCCGCCGCCATGGTCCTGATGTCGGCCGAGACGGCCCGCCGCCGGGGGATTACGCCCCTGGGGACGATCCGGTCGGCAGGGGTGGCCGGAGTGGACCCGACGGTGATGGGCGAGGGGCCGGTGCCGGCGGTCCGTCGGGCGCTGGCCCCTCTCGGGCTGACGCCAGCCGACATCGACCGGTGGGAGATCAACGAAGCCTTCGCGGTGGTCGTCCTCTATGCCATCGAGGCCCTGGGAATCGATCCCGAGCGAGTCAACGTCATGGGCGGAGGGATCGCCATCGGCCATGCCCTGGGCGCCACCGGGGTTCGGCTGACCGGAACCCTGGCCCGAATATTAGCTCAAAGCCAAAGATCCCAAAAATCCCAACGGCGCGGCCGCTTCGGGTGCGCGGCGGCCTGCATCGGCGGCGGCCAGGGCATTGCGACCATCATCGAGGCAACAGCCGGAGCATAAGGCCCGGCGGAAAGGTTCAACATGAGCACGGGCGCCTTTATCGACCTTGAAAATCAATACGGGGCGACGAACTACAAGCCCCTGGACGTGGTTCTCGCTCGAGGCGAGGGGATATGGGTCTGGGACGTGCAAGGCCGGCGGTACATGGACTGCCTGTCCGCCTACTCCGCCGTCAATCAGGGGCATTGCCATCCGAAAATCCTTTCGGCGCTCACCGACCAGGCCGCCAAGCTCACCCTCACCTCACGAGCCTTCCGGAACGATCAGCTCGGCCCTTTCTACAAGGAAATCTGCGAGCTGACCCGGTCCCATAAGGTCCTGCCCATGAACAGCGGGGCCGAAGCGGTGGAGACGGTGGTCAAGGCGGTCCGGAAATGGGGTTACCAGACCAAGGGCATCCCCCGGGACGCGGCCGAGATCATCGTCTGTGAGAACAACTTCCACGGCCGGACCATCGCCATCGTCGGCTTTTCCAGTGAGGAAGCCTACCGTGAGGGCTTCGGCCCCTTTGCGCCGGGGTTCAAGATCATTCCCTTTGGCGACGCCGAGGCCCTGGAAGCGGCCATCACCCCGAACACGGCCGCTTTTCTGGTGGAGCCGATCCAGGGGGAAGCCGGGGTAATCATCCCGCCGGACGGCTATTTAAAGGCGATCCGGGATATCTGCACCCGGCACGACGTGGCCCTGATCTTCGACGAGATCCAGACCGGGCTGGGCCGGACCGGCCGGCTCCTGGCCGAGGCCCACGAGGATATCGAGGCCGACCTGACCCTGGTGGGCAAGGCCCTGTCGGGCGGGTTTTATCCCATCTCGGCGGTCCTGTCCAACAAAGAGGTCCTCGGGGTTTTCATGCCGGGCGAGCACGGATCGACCTTCGGCGGCAACCCCCTCGCCTGCGCCGTGGCCCGGATGGCGCTCCGGGTCCTGATCGACGAGGGGATGATCGAAAACGCCGCCCGGATGGGCGAGTACTTCCTCGGCGAGCTTCAGAAGATCGACAGCCCCCACGTCCGGGATGTCCGGGGCCGGGGGCTGATGATCGGCGTCGAGCTCCACACCGAAGCCGGCGGGGCCCGCCGGTTCTGCGAAGCCCTCATGGAACGGGGGCTGTTGTGCAAGGAGACCCACGAGAACGTCATCCGGTTCGCCCCGCCGCTGGTGATCGAAAAAGCGGACATCGACTGGGCTTTGGAGCGGATCGCCCCGGTTCTGGCGGGGTTTTAGGTGATAGGTTATAGGT
>CAZWGY010000225.1:0-1171 GCA_964633575.1 uncultured Desulfobacteraceae bacterium | reverse complement strand
ACCCATTACCCATTACCCATAACCTATAACCCATATTACCCATTGATTTTTTGGGCCTTGAGCCGTTGAATTCGGGTCAGGGCGTCGCCGGCTCCTTCGGGGTCGCCGGCGGCTGAGTCCCGGAGTATCTCGGCGGCCCGTTCGATGTCCGGGCTCCGGTGGCAGATGAGGATTCCATCGACGTTGGCCGCAACCGCCCGGCGGACGGCGGTGTCGATGTCCACGTGGCGCCGGATCGCCCCCATGTCGAGGTCATCGGTGAGGACCAGCCCCGCAAACCCCATTTCCCGCCGGAGGAGCCCGTCGGCGATCCGGTTTGAAAGGCTGGCCGGCCAGTCCGGGTCGAGCTCGGGGTAGCGGACGTGGGCGAGCATCACCGCCGCGACCCCGGCGGCGATCCCGGCCCGGAACGGTTCCAGATCCTCGGCGATGAGGGTTTCCCGGTCGGTGTCGAGGACGGGGAGGTCCTTGTGGGAGTCGAGGGTGGTCCGGCCGATGCCGGGAAAGTGTTTGGCCGTGGCCATCACCCCGAGGGCCTGGTGGGTCCGGATGACGGCCGTCGCCCGATCCGCCACCGCTGATGGGGTCGCTCCGTAAGCCCGGTCGGCCATCACCGAGTCGATCTCCGGAAAGGCCACGTCCATCACCGGCGCGAAGTTGACATTGATCCCCAGTTTCCTTAAAAGCTGGGCGGTTTGCCGGGCGTTTGCCTGGACCGTGGCCGGGTCCGTCATCCCTCGGGGGGCGGGGAGGTCCGGGAAATCCGGCGGCCGGAGGCGGCGGACGCTCCCGCCTTCCTGGTCCACGGCGATAAAGAGCGGCGGCCGGCCGGCGGCCCGGGCCTGGTCCTGGGCCGCCCGGCAGAGGGCTCGGACCGCCGCCGGGCCATCGATGTTTTGAGCAAACAGGATGATCCCCCCGACCCCGAGGGTCCCGACCAGATGCGCGAGATCCGCGTCCATTCGGGTCCCGTCAAAGCCGACCCAGAGCCGTTGGGCCGCGTGGCGGATTGTGGCTTCCCGGTTCATCATTGGCGTTTTTCGCCTGTCATCCATCACTCAGTCCTCATCACCCGTCTTGGGCAATCACGGGGGGGGTTGCCCCTGCAAGCGCCGCTAGAGACCTCCGAGGTTTCCAGCAAAGAGACCTCCGAGGTTTCCAAAACCTCGGA